>JASFHU010000288.1:0-6046 GCA_050123055.1 Anaerolineae bacterium | reverse complement strand
CCGGTCGTCTTTCGCACCCAGGGCGGGCCAGGTCGCTCGTCGGCCGCCCAGCACGCCCAGAGCCTGGAAGCCTGGTTCCACCACCTGCCGGGCTTGCTGGTAGCCATGCCCTCCACACCCCACGATGCCAAAGGATTGCTCAAGACAGCCATCCGGCTGGACGACCCAGTGATGTTCATCGAACAGAAGCTGTTGTACAACATAACGGGACCCGTGCCTGAGGAGGAGTACACCATCCCCTTTGGCGTGGCCGATGTCAAACGCGAGGGCGCCGACTGTACCGTCGTCGCGACCTCGATGGCCGTGGTCAAGGCGCTGCGGGCCGCCGACCTGCTGGAGGAAGAGGGTATCAGCCTTGAGGTCGTGGACCCGCGCACGCTGTTCCCGCTGGATATCGACACCATCGTCGGGTCGGTGAAAAAGACGGCCCGCCTGGTGGTGAGTCACGAAGCGTCGGAACGGGGTGGCTTTGCCGCGGAGGTCAGTGCACAGGTGTCTGAGCGGGCCTTTGATTACCTCGACGCCCCTATCCAGCGCGTCTGCGCCCCGTCGGTACCGCCACCCTTTGCACGCAACATGGAAGACTATATCATGGTGGATGAACACAAGATCGCGGATCGAGTGCGGAGGCTGGTCCGCGGCGAGATCTAGCGTCTGTACATGATCTATCCTGGAGAAGCGAAAGGGGCATCACGAGGATGCTGCGGACCGATGGTGTGGAAGGCGAATACCAGCCGCCGAGCCTTACCAGTTTGGCAGTTCTCTGGGAGTGGGTTACAATAGCCGCCGGTTCCAGTGGAACAGGGGAGAGAGCAAGGACCAGTGAAAGGAACGGAGTATGTCTGAGAAGCTTTACGATGCCGTCGTGATCGGTGGAGGACCGGGCGGTTACGTGGCGGCGATTCGGGCCGCACAATTGGCCCTCAAGGTAGCCCTGGTCGAGAGGGAGCACCTGGGCGGCGTGTGCCTGAACTGGGGTTGCATCCCCACCAAGTCCCTGCTGCGCAATGCCGAGGTCATCTCTTTGTTGGGGCAGGGCAAGGAGTTTGGGTTCTCAGTTGAGGGCTTTGAGGCCGACTATGGCGCTGCTGTGGATCGCAGCCGAAAGGTGTCCGAGCGTCTGGTCAA
The DNA here is from genome assembly GCA_050123055.1 of Anaerolineae bacterium. Classification (GTDB taxonomy): domain Bacteria; phylum Chloroflexota; class Anaerolineae; order JAAYZQ01; family JAAYZQ01; genus JASFHU01. The sequence continues at coordinate 4,918 of JASFHU010000288.1, read as the reverse complement.
GGGCGTCGGCGTATTGATGCGCAAGAACCAGATCGAGGTTATCGAGGGAACTGGGGTGCTCAAGTCGGCCCACGAGGTTGAGGTGACGTCGGCCGACAATGGCACCCGCATCCTACAGACGCGCAATGTCATCCTGGCCACGGGAGGTCGCGCGCGGTCGATTCCGGGAATCGTGCCTGACGGTGCCAGAGTGCTTACCTATCGCGAGGCGATCGTCCTGCGAGAGCTGCCAGAATCGGTAATCGTTGTAGGGGCGGGGCCGATCGGCATGGAGTTTGCTCACATCTGGCAAAGCTATGGTGCAAAAGTCACCGTCGTAGAGATGCTGCCGCGCGTGCTGCCGCTGGAGGATGAGCAGGTCAGCAAGGTGGTGGAACGCGCCTTCAAGCGCCGCAAGGTCAAGATGCTGACGTCGACACGCGTGGAAGGAATCGATACGACAGCGAACGAGATCAAGCTCCGTGTCTCAAGCGAGAAGGATGGCGAGCAGACCCTGACCGCTGAGCGGGTGCTCATCGCCATCGGAGTTCAGCCCAACAGCGAGAACCTGGGCCTGGAGCAGGCCGGCGTTCAGGTAGAACGCGGCTTTGTAACCGTCGATGACCGGATGCGCACCAACTTGCCCGGTGTGTTCGCCATCGGTGATTTGACCGGCAAGCTAGCGCTGGCGCACGTGGCATCGGCCCAAGGCATCGTTGCCGCGGAGGCTATCGCCGACGAAGAGACTCAGACCCTTGAATATGAGATGATGCCACGTTGCACCTATTGCCAACCGCAAGTGGCCAGTTTGGGCTTGACCGAAGCACAGGCCGCCGAACGCGGTCACAGTGTTAAGTCCGGCCAGTTTCCGTTCCTGGCAAGCGGCAAGGCACTGGGGCTTGGTGAGCGCGACGGCTTTGTGAAGATCGTGGCCGACGAGACCAGTGGCGAGATCCTGGGGGCCCATCTGGTCGGACCTGAGGTTACAGAGCTGCTGCCAGAACTGGTGTTGGCCCGAACTTGGGAACTGACCCCCGAAGAGATAGCGCGAACCGTTCATGCCCATCCGACTCTGAGCGAAGCAGTCATGGAAGCAGCCCACGGCGTGTTCGGAAAGGCCATTCACGCCTGATTCGGTCAAAATAAGTCCTGCTTGTCTGGCGCATCCTTCGACCAGGCCCCTCGACCTGTTCGGGGGGCACCTCTGGATACCCGTCGAACGAGCAGTACATCCTGGTCCGGCGCGAGCGGGATATCCATTCTGGACAAGACATCGGAGCTATGAGCGAATCCCCTGCAATGCCTGCTGACCAGGTTTCAGCCACTGCCCGTAGTCGGCAGTGGTTGATCCTGCTGTACATCTTGGTGGCTTTTTTGTACTTTGCAGCGCTCTATCTGTACGTGCCCACCTTGCCCACTTATGTCCAAAGCAAGAGTGAGAATCTGGCGCTGGTGGGTGTGGTGCTCGCCCAATATGGCTTGTGGCAGGCGATCATCCGGCTGCCACTGGGCATCGTCGCTGACTGGCTGGGCCGTCGAAAGCCGTTCATCATCGGTGGGCTCATGCTGGCCGGGCTGGGCGCCTGGGTCATGGGCACGGCCGAGAGCGCAGGCGGATTGGCTGCCGGCCGGGCAATCACGGGATTGGCTGCCGGAACCTGGGTACCCTTGACGGTAGCCTTCAGCGGCCTATTCCCGGCTCAGGAGGCGATACGAGCCACCTCGATCCTCACCTTCGTCGGTTCTGTGGGTCGGGTGGGTGCGACCAGCGTCACGGGTTTGCTCAACGAGTTGGGTGGATACTCGTTGGCCTTCTTTGCTGCCACGGGTGCTGCTGCGCTGGCTGTGCTCGTCATGTTCTCCGCGCGTGAGAGGGTGCACCAGCCACGGCGGCCATCGGTGGCAGGGATCGGTCGTCTGATCACCCGGCGGGATGTGCTCCTGCCCTCCCTGCTGGCGGCTGTCAGCCAGTATGCCAATTGGGGTGTGACCTATGGTTTCTTGCCGATCCTGGCTGAGAGCCTGGGCGCGACAGGTGTCACACTCAGCTTGCTGGTGAGCATGCACATCGGCGTGGTGACTGTGATGACCCTGGCGGCGGCGGGCCTCGTGAACCGCGTCGGCGCCCGGCGCCTGGTGCTGATCTCCTTTGTGCTCACATCTGGTGGGATCGCTTTGGTCGTCGTGGCGCAGTCGCTGACGCTGATCTTTGTGGCCCAGTTCTTCCTGGGCGTTGCTCAGGGTCTGGGCTATCCGGTGCTGATGGGTATGAGCATCCGCGATGTGGCCGACGCTGAGCGCAATACGGCCATGGGGTTACACCAGTCAGTTTATGCCATCGGCATGTTCGCCGGACCCTGGCTTAGTGGCATTCTGGCCGACACGATCGGCATCCGGCAGATGTTTGGCCTGACGGCGCTTGCCTGTCTCGCCATTGGCCTGGTCATGATCCGCATGTTGCCCAGGAAGCAGTAGGAGCGCAGGCGGATGGGATTGCGTTGCCTGCGCCCCTACTGAAAGGTCCGTGCCTACCAGGCGTCCGGGCCGTACTCCACACTCTTTTTCCAGTTCATCCGCTCACGCCAGTCCGGATAGACGTATTGGGCGATGTCCATGTCGGTCGGGTGCTCGTAGCGCGCCCCGGCCAACAATGAGACGGTCCTCATGTCGATCTGTTTCTCCTTGGCCTTGCGGGAGACGATATACTCCAGATAGGAGGGGTCCTCGTAGCAGTTGCCCCAGTTGTCGTGGTGCATGGGAATGACGACCTTGGCGTTGAGTGCTTCGGAGATTCTCCACACATCCCAGGGCGACATCTTGTCGGTGTAGCCGGGGGCATTATTGCCCATGTTCATCGTGCAGACGTCGATCTTGTACTTTTCACCGACCATGCGGTAGCCGTTGTGGTAGAGTGTGTCCCCTAAGAAGGCGACGTTGCCACCATCCGTGTTAAAGATGAAACTGACCGCCACCTCCTCAAAGGGTGCGGGTGTGTCAAAGCCGGTCTTGGTGGCGATGACGTCAAAGTTGGGCGCGAAATCGATGCGCATATCCTCTATCTCGACATACTCGCCCACCTTGGCCACGATCATTCTCTCCTCGGGCACGCCCATGTTCTTTATCATCCGGCGGGCGGCTTCGGGGGGTGCAATGAATTTGCAGTTGGTGGTCTGCAGCGCAGCGCTGATGGTGTAAAAGTCCATGTGGTCCTGGTGGTGGTGCGTCACGCATACGGCGTCCAGCCGCTCGAACTTCCAGGGGTCGATAACGTGGGGATTGAGACGCATCCACCACAGCTTGTCCGCGCCGCTGGTGCGGCAGACGCCACAGTAGGATTCGTCCGTAAAGAGGCTCGGTCCAGCGTACAGGTCTACGGTAAAGACTGCCCCTGCCTGAGACTTGAGCGCCCACGACGGACCGCCAAAGTACCACATCACCCCTGTGCCTGGCTTGACCTCCCAGTGCTCGATCTCGTAGTTGAGGAACGTTCCCCATTCGGGAAAGACTTCCTGCAACCAGATGTCACGCGTCATCTCTCTCGGCAGGCCGATGGTCCCACCGTCCATGACGCCCATTTCGTCGTACTTGACGACACTGTCCTCACTCACGATTGGCCTCCTTTTCTTTGTTGATCGCCTTATGGGGCAGGATCCCGACCCTGACGGGTCCTGCCTATTCTCCGGGCAGATCTGCCCGGTTACTGCTGATCCCGTGCGGGTAAACTGAGGATCTGCCGTGCTTCCTCGGGTGTGGCCGGCTCGCGGCCGGCAATGCGGGCGATCTGCACTGCCTTTTCCACCTGATCCCAGTTGCCTTGCGACTTGGTCTTGGTTAGCGGATCGATATAGACATTGTCCTCCAGGCCGACGCGGATATGGCCGCCAAAGATGGCGCTTGCCATGGCCACCGGGAAGCAGAACGGCCCGGCGCCGATGCCCTGCCAGGTAGATCCCGGCGGGATGGCGTGGATATAGCTGTTCAGGATATCCGAGCCAAAGCGTACGCCGCCCATCACACCAAAAACGAAGGAGAAGTGCAGCGGCGACACCAAAAAGTCATAGTGCTCGGCAAAGAACAGGGCATTGTGGACATGGGAGATGGCAAAGCACTCGAGCTCAGGTTTGATGCCCTTTTCGTACATCAACGTGCCAAACTCTAGCGTGGCCTGCAGGGGATTGTGGTAAGTTTTGTCGTGGATGATGCGGCCATCCTTGTAGCTAACCGTACAAAAGTTCATGGTCCCTGGATTCAGCGATGCCAGAGCGGGGCTGTGGTGTTGGATGGGGCGCATCCGCTCCTGCAAAGTTGATTCCAGACTGACACCGGTGCTGAGGTTCAATAGTAACCCGGTGTTCTCGCTTATGCCCTGGACCACCTCGGCCATGATCGCCGGATCGGTGGTGGGGACGCCCGTGATAGGATCGCGAAAGTGGACGTGGACGATAGCGGCGCCGGCCTCCTCGGCGCGAACCGCCTCGCGGACAAACTCCTCGGGCGCGTAGGGCACGTTGGGATTGTGCTCCTTCATGGTCACGCTGCCGGCCAGGGCCGCGGCAATGACAACCTTTTTCGGCACCTTGTCACCTCCTCAACCAAGTCGCTCCAGCAGATCGGTCACTGTGGCCTGCCATCGATCGAACTCGTCTGTCTCCTCCCAAAGCTCCAGCAACTCCGACTCGGACAGGATGGCCTCAATGGCCTGCTGGGCCTTGGCCGTGAGCGATTCGTCCACGAGCGGACCTTCTTGGGTTGACCCTGTCTGTCGGTCCTGTACCCAGCGCGCAACCTCCTCGGGAAGAGAAGGTTCTGGCCGGCCTGCCAGGGCGGCCACCGTCTCTGCCGCCGCCAGAGCCATGGAACAGTCGGTTGCGTCCAGGTAGTCATCGTCACTGTCGAGGATCGCATCCAAAGCGCCAGCAATCACCGACAAGTCTTGGGA
>JASFHU010000287.1:0-6055 GCA_050123055.1 Anaerolineae bacterium | reverse complement strand
GGCCCGGAACAAGGTCAAGAGCTACATTTTGACCACCGGCTGATCTCTCCACGGCGGGTGACCGGAGCGGATACAAGGAGGTGCCTATCATCAAGAGACCTGTCTAGCGGATTGGAAGCATTCGGCAACCTGCATCTCGCCTCATCGGAATGAGGTTGCGGAATGCGGGCAAGGGCGCGATGTCAGCTAGTCATTGCTTGTAGAGAAAGGAGCGATTCAAATGTCGGAAGGAGCCAAGAGCCAAGAGTCGAGTCTGTTTTTGCGCAAGGCGACGGGCCTGGTGCGATCGTGGTCGGTCTTTGACGCCTTCATCTACGCCTTCTTTTCCATCAACCTCATTACCCTGGGGCTGTACATCTTTAGCCAGATGTATTACATGGAAGGCGGGATGATGCCAACCCTCATCGTCAGCGGGATATTCATCATCTTTGAGGTGGTGGTGTATGCCGCTCTGATTTCGGTGATGCCCCGCGCCGGGGGGGACTATGTTTGGCAAAGCCGCATCCTGGGCGGCGGCATCGGGTTTGTGCTGGCGGTCACCGGCTGGTGGTTCATCCTCTGGCTGTGGGTGCCACTGTACGCCGATATGCTGCGGCAGTTGTTCTTCACTCCGTTGCTGGGCATTCTGGGCGCCACCGGGGCGGCCCTGTGGTTCAGCAACACGGCCCTCGGCCTGTTCATTACCGCGGTGATCGTGTGCGTCATCGTCGCGATCTATATTGCCATCGGCATGAAGTGGTATTCACGCATCCAGAAATGGTGCTTCTGGATCAGTATCGTCGCGTTGGCCATCGTGCTGATCTTCCTGCTCTTTGGCAACAACGCGAACTTCCAGGCCGGCATCAACGCCCAGGCGCCAGCGTTGTTTGGCGCAGACGAAAACGTCTACGACGCGACGGTCACCGCCGGGCAGGAGGCGGGCGCCGTCAACCCACTCTTTGGCGGCGCAGTGGGCGTCGTCTTTTTGGCCATCCCCTACATCGTGTTCTTTAACCTGTGGCCCAACTGGGGCGCCACCCTCTACGGCGAGGTGCGCGGCGCGACCGACTTTAAGCGCAATTTCTGGGGGATGGGCTGGGCGCTGATCGCTACGACCGTGCTGGGCGCCGTCTTTTTCCTGCTGATCTCAAAGACGATCACCTGGGACTGGTATATGAACGCCAACGGGGCCTGGTGGAACTACCGCTGGGGCTATACCGACCAGGTGCCTCCGCTGCCGGTCTGGCCCTATCCCGCGCTGCTGGCCGTCTTTATGACGCCCAGCCGCATCATCCAATTCATCGTCATCCTGGCCATGAGCGCCTGGTGGTTTGGCTGGTCGGGGACGGTATTCCTCAGCTCGACACGCGTCATCTTTGCGGCCGCCTTTGACCGCTTGCTGCCGGAGCGGGTGGCCGAGGTGGATCCCCGCACCCGCACGCCGATCGTGGCCTTGCTGCTGATGGTGGTCCCGTCCCTCCTCGTCTCTGCCCTCTTTGCCTGGAATGTCTTTAACTTCCAGACCCTGACTTTGTGCTCCACCCTGGTCATCGCCGTGACGTACCTGGGCTCCACCATCGCGGCCATCCTGTTACCCTGGATCAAGCGCGATCTGTATAACGCCTCGCCGATCGCCAAGTACAAGATCCTTGGCATTCCACTCATCAGCATCGCCGGCGTCATTTTTGGCGCCTTCCTGGGCTATCTGTTGTACCAATGGCTGTTTGACCCCAACGCTCTGTACGGCATCGGCCTATCTAACACCAGTTCGGTGATCTATATGCTGGCCATGTACCTGCTGGCCCTCGCCATCTACCTGGGCTTCAAGTGGTATCGCCGGCGCGAGGGCATCAACATCGACAAGATCTATGAGGAGATCCCGGTCGAATAGGAACCTGAGGACGAACCATCGGGGTGGGGAGCGAGCTCCCTGCCCCGATGGATCTCATTGCATTGGGGGAAGGCTATGACGACACTTGTAAATCTAGAAGACGAGATGCATCGTCTCATCACAGAAGCCCAGAGAGAGGACATTTTCTTGCGCGTCATCGGCGGCCTGGCCGTCAAGGTCCATTCACCACACGCCAACCATCGTTCTCTGGAGCGAAAGTACCCCGACATCGACTTTGTGACCAACAAGGCTGGCGCCAAAAAGCTAATGGAGTTCCTGCCGGACATGGGCTACACCCCCAACAAAACCTTCAATACCCTCAGCGGCGATCGCCGCCAGCTCTGGTACGACGAGGCACAGGGACGGCAGATCGATGTCTTTATCGGCGACTTTACGATGTGCCACACCCTTCCCCTCGCCGATCGCCTGGAAGTGGAGCCCCTGACCATCCCCCTGGCGGAACTTTTTTTATCCAAGGCCCAGATCGTCGAACTGAATCGTAAGGACATCCTCGATCTGCTGGCCCTTATCCTGGATCATCAGGTGGGGGCAGGCGATGAAGAAACGATCAATGCGGATCTGATTGCCGGCCTCTGCGCCAAGGATTGGGGACTCTATACCACCGTCTCGATGACCATCCAGAAGCTGCGCGACTTTTTGGATGAGGGCAGCATAGAACTGGAGGAAGAGGAAGTACAGACGATCAAGAGACGCTTGGTGGCCATGGAGAGGGCGATGGATGTCGCTCCCAAGACCATGGCCTGGAAGATGCGGGCCAGGATCGGCACGCGTGTACGCTGGTACGAAGAGGTAGAAGAGGTCCAGAGGACATAAAAAGCCATTGAGGAGGAAATTCAACCATGATCAACTTGCGCTCTTTTCAGGTGCCCACGGTGGTGAAACACGCTCCGGGGTCCATCACCTGCCTGGCAGATGAGATCAAAGCTCTGGGGAGCCAACGCCCCATGCTGGTCACCGACAAGGGGCTGGTCAATGCCGGACTGGTGGATGAGGCCCTCAAGAGCCTGAAAGCGGGCAACGTGGATTTCGTCCTGTTTGACGGCGTGGTGGCCAATCCGGGGATCAGGCTAGTGGACGATGCCGCCGAGATGTACAGGTCCGAGGGATGCGATGGCCTTATCGGATTCGGCGGCGGCAGCCCGATGGACACGGCCAAGTCGATCGGCGTGGTCGCGATCCACGGCGGCTCGATCCTCGATTTTGAGTGGGCTGACCCGCAACCCATCAAGCAGCGCATCCCGCCCCTGATCTGCGTGCCCACCACGGCCGGCACCGGAAGCGAAGTCACCCTGTGGGCCGTTATCACCGACCCCCAGCGCAAGATCAAATTCAACGTCGGCGGCACGGGGTTGATTGCAGCCCACGTGGCACTGCTCGATCCCCGTCTGACGATGGGATTGCCGGCCCACATCACGGCCGGAACGGGTATGGACGCCCTGACGCATGCCATCGAATGCTATACCTGCGCCTATGCCCAGCCCTGGCCGGATGCTGTAGCGCTATGGGCCATCGAGACCACCGGGCAGTGGCTGCGCAAGGCCTACGCCCAGGGGCAGAACGAGGAGGCGCGCTACAGGATGTCGATGGCGGCCATGCTGGCCGGTATGAGCTATGGCACCGAAAGCGCTGGCGCGGTGCACGCCATGAGCCAGACGGCGGGCGGGGTCTACAACCTGCCCCACGGCGCGCTGACCGCCTCGCTGTTGGCCCCCGTGATGGCCTACAACTATATGGGGGAGCCAGAAAAGTACGCCCGCATCGCTCAGGCGATGGGCGAAAACATCTGGGGCCTGACTGTTTGGGAGGCGGCGGAACTGGCTGTGGACGCTGTGGCCCGGCTTACCCAGGATCTGGATATTCCGACCCTGGCCGAGATGGCCATTCCCGAGGACGACATCCCCATGCTGGCTCAGCTCGCCTACGACGACCCGCAGACCATCGGCAATCCGCGCGACATCGATGTGGCCGGGTACGAGATGATCTATCGTAGCTGCTTTGCGTAACCAATGACTTTTGGGAAAGACGTTTAGCCGGACAGAAAGGAGGTGACAACCCAAATAGGTGACGTGCGGTCCCGATGAAGGGGATCGTCTAGGAAGGCGATGGCTCTTTGTGGGAACATCATCCATCCATTGAGATTCTGTCTCAAGAAGAGGGTTTCGTATGGTTCGCGAGATTCTATCCACTGAGAACATCAAGCAGATCCACCAGAACAGCATGAGGGTGCTGGAGCAGGTGGGGGTCGACTTTCCCTACGAGGAGGCGTTGGAGACCTTTCGCCGGCACGGGGTGAGGACCGATGGCAGCCGTGTCTATCTCACCGAAGATCAGGTCATGTCGGCCCTGAAAACCGCTCCGGCGCAGTTTACCATCCAGGCCCGCAATCCCGAGCGCAAGGTGACCATCGGCGACGGAGAGCCGGTCTTTGCACCGGGCTACGGCGCCCCGTTCCTGGTCGATGCCACGCCGTCCACCGATGGTGTGATTGGCACGCGTATTCCCACCATGGCCGACTATGCCAACCTGGTCAGACTGGCTCACGCACTGCCCAACCAGGATATGAGCGGGCATCTGCTTGTCGATCCCGGGGATTTGCCTGCTGAGACGTCGCATATCCCGATGCTCCGTGCCCACATGGTGCACTCGGACAAGCCGTTTATGGGCAGCGCCGCCGGCAAACGAGGCGCCCGGCACACCATGGAAATGGCCGGCATCTTGTTCGGAGACGACATGGGCGAAAAGTACGTGACCATCAGCCTGATCAACAGCCTCAGTCCATTGGGCTACGGCACCGGGATGCTGGAGGCGCTGGTCGAATTCGCCCGGGTGCGCCAGCCTGTGGTCATTGCCGCGCTCATGATGGCCGGCGCGACGGGGCCGGTGACCCTGGCCGGTGTCCTGGTGGTACAGACCGCCGAGCTCCTGGCTGGCGTGGCTCTGACCCAGCTCATCAGTCCCGGCACCCCGGTCGTCTTTGGTTCTGCCTCCACCAACATGGACTTGCGATCGGGGGCGCTGTCGGTGGGCAGCCCGGAACTATCGCAGCTGGTCGCCGCTCACATCCAGTTGGCCCGCCACTATGACCTGCCCGCCCGCAGCGGTGGCGCATTGACCGATGCCAGCTATCCCGATGCCCAGGCTGGGTTCGAATCGATGCTCAGCCTGATGACCGCGGTGAACAGCGGCGCAGACTTTGTGCTGCACACAGGCGGCATCCTCAGTTCCTACCTAGCCATGTCCTACGAGAAATTCGTCCTCGATGACGAGATGTGCGGCATGGTACGCCGCGTCCAGCAGGGCATCACCATCGACGAGGATACGCTGGCGTACGATGTTATCGCCAATGTCGGACCTGGCGGGAACTATTTGATGGAGATGCAGACGGTCGAACGCTGCCGCCATGAGTTCTGGGAACCGGCTCTATACGACCGAGGCGGGCTGGAGGCGTGGATGCAGGACGGCCAAAAAACGGCCGTCGACCGCGCCCGGGCCCGCTGGCAGAAACTGGTGGCGGAGCACAAGGATCCACCTTTGGACAAGGTGATCGTCAGACAACTCGATGAATTCGTAGAGGTGCAGCTACCTTGATGGGGGAGCGGGCCAACTGGCCGAGGCGCTCGAGCCCCACAAAGAGGAAATCATAGATACCCGTGCGATGTGAGGGACTCTTACAGTTTGCTCGAAGGGGGGTGGTGTAGCCACAGAGCAAAGGCCCAATCAACCGAAGATTTGGCAAGATTCCGATGGCTTAGACTAGGGAGGTAATGCAAGATGAGCGAGATTCTAGAAGAGATCTCTGCGGCTGTCATAGAAGGTGAGCTAGACGACATCGAAGATCTGACCGAGGACGCTCTCGACGATGACATCAGCGCCGAGGATATTCTCAACAAAGGGCTGACGCCCGGCATGGACTATGTCGGCGTCGAATTCAAGGCCGGCAACATGTTCGTCCCCGAGGTTTTGCGCTCGGCCAAGACGATGCAGATTTCAATGGATATCCTCAAGCCGCTGCTGGCCGAGAGTGGCGTGCCCATGGTCGGCCGGGTGCTGCTGGGGACAGTCAAGGGCGACCTGCACGACATTGGCAAGAACCTGGTGGGCATGATGTGCGAAGGTGCCGGGTTCGAGGTTGAGGATATCGGCAAAGACATCGCGCCTGAGAGT
>JASFHU010000286.1:0-6062 GCA_050123055.1 Anaerolineae bacterium | reverse complement strand
GTCGAAGGCCCGGCGACCGAGACCCCACCGGCCGTGGACGCCACGCCCACCACCGAAGGGACCCTGCCCGCGGGCGGCGCGGCCGAATCCCTGGTGAGCGAAGTCCCGGTCACCGAGATCCCGCTAACGGGCCCCCTGGCGCAGGCCGAGGCCGAAGTATCGGGCCTGGCCTGGCACGGAGACTATTTGATCCTCCTGCCCCAGTATCCCGACTTTGCCATCCAGCAGGCGGATGGCGCTGTCTTTGCCCTGTCCAAGGCCGATCTCCTCGCCTACCTGGATGGCACCAGGACAGAGCCTCTCGAGCCGATCACGGTCCCGTTCATTGCACCAGGCCTGGCAGATCAGATCCTCGGCTTCGAGGGCTACGAGGCGATCACGTTCCTGGCCGACCGGGCATACCTCACCATCGAAGCAAGGGAGACAAGGGGACCACGTGGCATGAGGGGCTACCTTGTGTCGGGTCGCATAGCGCCCGACCTCGGCAGCTTGGTTCTGAACACGGCCACTGTGGTCGAGATCCCTTCCCAACCAAAGGTGGGGAACAAATCGGACGAGGCACTGTTGGTCGCTGGCGACAGGTTGGTGACGATCTATGAAGTCAACGGCGCGGCCATCAACCCCTCACCGGTGGCCCACCTGTTTGACACGCAGCTCGCACCATCTGGTACCCTCCCATTTCCCAACGTCGAATACCGCATCACCGACGCCACGGTCCTGGATCAAGAGGGGCGTTTCTGGGCCATCAACTATTTCTTCCCCGGGGACACAAACCTTGCCACGGATAGTGACCCCCTGGCCGAGCGCTATGGCCAGGGACCGACCCATGCTCAGGCTGAGACGGTCGAACGGCTGCTCGAATTCGAGTACTCCGAGTCGGGCATCGACCTGGTGGACAGGCCGCCCATCCAGTTGGAGTTGATGGATTCGTTCCTGGGTGGGCTGGGTCGAAACTGGGAAGGGCTGGCACGCCTGGACGACCGCGGCTTTCTGCTGGTCACCGACCTATTTCCGGGGACCATCCTGGGCTTTGTGCCCGCGCCTGAACAGGAATGACCCCCTGCCAAGACAGTCGAATCTCAAATAGGCTTTCAAGAAAGGAGCAGCACCGTGCACAAACGGATCGGCATCCTGGGCGGCATGAGCCCGGAATCGACGGTAGCTTACTATGAATATATCACCCGCACCTACACCGAGCGCTTTGGCGATTATGGGTATCCCGAGATCCTGATCTACAGCGTCAGTTTCCAGCCCTATGTGGACTGGCCCAACCAGGACCGTTGGGACCTGGTGGCCCAGGGACTGGCAGAGGCAGCCCAGAAACTGGCGGCGGCCGGGGCTGACCTGATTCTGATAGCCACCAACACCATGCACCTGGTGTTCGACGAGGTCCAGGCCAGCGTCGAACTGCCCATGCTAAGCCTGCTCGACGCCACTGGCCAGGCCATCCTGGCGCACGGGCTGCGCAAGGTGGGGTTGTTGGGTACCCGTTTCACCATGGAAAAGACCTTCTACCAGGACGCCCTCGCCCGGCAGGGCATCAGCGTCCTGGTGCCGGAAGCAGTGGACCGGGCCTACGTGAATGACGTCATCTATGACGAGCTGGTCGCCGGCCAGATTCGCGACGAGTCTCGGGCCGGGTACCTGGCCGTCATCCGCAGGCTGGTGGACCGTGGTGCCGAAGGCGTGATCCTCGGTTGTACCGAGATCCCCCTGCTGGTGAGCGAGGCCGATGCCGGGATCCCGTTGTTTGACACAACCACCATCCACGCGGAGGCGGCACTCAACTATGCCTGCACAACGGGCTGATCGCTGGCCCAGTACCATCGGCTACTTTGCCGTCTTTGTGGTGCTGGGTATGGAGACCTCGATCTTGGGACCGACGCTGCCGGGCCTGGCGCAGCAGACTGCGGCCCAACTGGCGGCCATCAGCTACCTATTCACCGGTCACGCACTGGGTTACATGGGGGGCTCCTTCTTCGGGGGACGGTTGTACGACCGGGTGCCAGGCCATCTGGTGGTGGTTGCCATGTTGGCCCTCATGGCAACCGTGCTGGTCCTCGTCCCTTGGATTCCGGTACTGTGGCTACTCATCCCGGCCTGGATCCTTCTGGGTGTGAGTGGCGGGGCGCTGGACGTGGGGGGCAACACCCTGATGATCTGGGTGCACGGCCGGCAGGTGGGACCCTTTATGAACGCCCTGCACTTTTTCTTTGGCCTCGGCTCTTTCTTGATCCCGATCATCGTCGCCCAGGCAATGGCGCTGAGCGGCAGCTTTCCCTGGGCCTACCGGGTGCTGGCCCTGCTGGTGATTCCGGTGGCGTTGTGGATGGCCCGCGTGCCCAGCCCGGCTTCGCCAAACGCCACCAACAGCCAGGCGGATTCAGAGCGACAGGCAGGAGCGAAAACCCAACCAGGGGTCGATGCCCGCCGTACGGTAATCTTGATCTGCCTCTTGCTGGGGCTGTACGTGGGGGCCGAGGCCGCCTTTGGCGGCTGGATCTATACCTATGCGGTGGCCCTGGATCTGAGCGACGTGACGACCGCCGCCTACCTGACGTCGGCCTTTTGGGGTGCGCTGACGGTGGGCCGGCTGCTGGCCATCCCACTGGCGACCCGTTTCCGCCCCCGCTCGATCCTGTTCGCGGATCTGACAGGCTGCCTGCTTAGCGTGGGCATCCTGCTGGCAGGATCAGGTTCAGTTACGGCGACCTGGCTGGGCGCGATGGGGCTGGGCCTGTCGATGGCCTCGATCTTTCCCACGGCCATGTCGCTCGCCGAGCACCGCATCCCCATCACGGGGCAGGTAACCGGCTGGTTCCTGGTGAGTGCCAGCATCGGCGGGATGCTGCTGCCCTGGCTGATAGGACAGCTTTTCGAGCCAATTGGTCCGCAGTTGACCATGCTCGCCATCCTACTGGATCTCGTTGCCGCAATGTTGGTCCTGATCGTGCTGGTGAGAGCCACCCGCCCACAGGCCGCGTAGGCCGGCAGATTGAGCACATCGCCTGAGGGTCAAGCATCGCGCCAGAGATTTGACAGTTCTGGAATAGTATGGTATCGTTGTGTGTGGGATGAAGTAAGGTTCTGGTTCGGTCACAACGATAAGGGAGCGCCCAGGCTTACGAGTCTGGGCGCTCTTACCTTGCCGGGGCTGCCCAGGGTGACTTACCAAGATCAAGGAAGAAAGGTGAGAAAATGTCGGAACGAGTCACGGGAACCGTAAAATGGTTCAATGGAACCAAAGGGTATGGATTCATTGAGCAGGAGGGTGGCGAAGACGTCTTTGTCCACTACTCTTCGATCCGGGGCGAAGGCTTTCGCAACCTGGAGGAGGGTCAGAGAGTCGAGTTCACCATTGAGCAAGGCCAAAAGGGCTTGCAGGCCAGCGACGTCACTGTACTCGGCTGGTAGGAGGAATTATGAGCACGAATCTGTACGTTGGCAATCTGAATTATGATACCACCGAGGACACGCTGCGTGGCGTGTTCGCCGAGCATGGCGAGGTCGAGTCGGTACGGGTGATCACTGATCGCTACACGGGCCGATCCAGGGGCTTTGCCTTTGTCGAAATGGCCTCGGAGGAGGCTGCGGCGAAAGCCATTAGCGAGTTGAATGGCAAGCCGGTAGACGACCGAGAGATCAGGGTTGATAAGGCCAAACCCCGCTCTGATCGCGGCCCGCGAGGTGGTGACCGGGGATATTCGCGCTGGTAAGAACACCGCAAAAAGCATGGGGGTGCAGCCAAAGGTTGCACCCCTTTACTTACTGGGTTCTTTCTCCCACGATTGGTCGCGCTGGCTTTGGGGAACCTGATTACCCTCTGGTGGTCATCTGGTTAAAGCCCACATACACAAATATCACGCGCCAGTCCTCTGCCAATCAGAAGGAGAGCAGGCCCGCGCCGGATGCCGCCTGAACCGGATATACGTGGGCCTCGATGCCAGAACTGGCCAGGTAATGGTCCGACACGTGCCGGGCGAAGGCATTGACCTGGCCATCCTCGACGCAGGCAACCATACACCCTCCAAACCCCGCGCCAGCTTGCCGGGCACCGATGACGCCGGGACCGCTGACCATGGCGGCGACCATCAATTCCATCTCGCGACTGCTGATCTCGTACAGGTCGCGCGCGCCGGCGTACGACCCGGCAGCCAGCGCCGAGATCTGGGCCCGGTCGCCGTGCGCCAGCGCAGCGGCGATGTCCAGGACGCGCTGGTTCTCCTCGATAATAAACCGGCAGCGGCGGTAGACCACGTCCGAGAGAGCGGTCTGGTGGGCCTCCAACTGGGCCAGGTCCACGTCCCGCAAGGCCTGAATGCCAGGATAGAATCCGGCCAGGATCCTAACGCCCTCTTCGCACTGGGCGCGACGCTCAGAGTATTCGGAACCGGTCAGCTCCCGGCTTGCACGGGTGTCGCAGACGATAACCTGGATGCCGGCGGCCAGGGGTTCCGTCTGGCTGGTGAGGTCGCGACAATCCAGCAGTAGTACACTGCCAGCTTTGCCCATAATGGACGAATACTGGTCAAGGATGCCACAGTTCAGGCCCACGAACTCGTTCTCAGCCCGCTGGCAGAGAATCGCCATCTGGACGGGGTCGATGCCCAGATCCCCCAGCGCGTCGAGTAGGACCGCAGTGGACACCTCCAGAGCGGCTGAGGAGCTCAGGCCGCTGCCAAAGGGGATGGTGCTGTGAACCAGGCCGTCAAAGCCGCGGAGCCGGTAGCCTTCCTGGCGGAGGATCGCCGCCACGCCCCGCACATAGTTGGTCCAGGGGACGACCTCATCGTACTCGATCTGGTCCAGGTCGAATTCCCCACGACCATCCAGGTTCAAAGATTCGACCACCACCCTGTTGTCGTCCCGCGGGCAGGCCGCGATCCAGGTATTGCGGTCGATGGCCTGGGTGAGCACATAGCCCAGGTTATAGTCGGTGTGGCTGCCCATGAGGTCCACGCGCCCAGGGGCTTGAGCCCAAACGGTGGGTTGCGTACCGAATCGCTGGGCGAAGCGAGCGGCAATCAGTTCTTTGCGAGTGAGAATGTCCATGTACATCAAGCCTCAGGCGGTGGGTCCAACGTGTCGCTTTGAACGAGACTCATTGGCCATAGTCATGCTGGTAGCGATGGTAGAGCTTTTCGATCTCCTCGGCCGCGATCTCGTCCGGCTGGCCGAGCTGCAGGGCAAGCCATACCGTGCGGGCGATGTCTTCGACCATCACCGCGGCTTTGAGCGCAGCCTCGCCGCTGGGGCCGATGGTGAACACGCCGTGATTCTTGAGCAGGACGGCCCGCGACGAACCGATCGACTCGACCACGATCCTGCCGATCTTCTCGCCGCCGATCAGCGCAAACCCCCCGCAGGGGATCGGCCCGCCAAACTCGTCGGCCTGCGCGGTGAGATAGACCGGAATCGGCCTCCCGTGGGCAGCAAAGGCAGTGGCATAGTTAGAATGGGTGTGGACCACGCCGTTCACGTCGGGGCGATGGCGGTAGATGTAGAGGTGGCTGGCCGTATCGGACGAAGCCTTTAGCTCGCCGTCAATCATGTTGCCCTCGAGGTCGACAACGACCATGCTCTCGGGTGTGAGGTCCGGGAATCTGACGCCCGACGCCTTGATGGCCACGTACCCCGTCTCGGGGTCACGCATGCTCACATTGCCGCTGGTCCAGGCCACCAGGCCATTTTCTGGCAGTGCCTGATTCAGCATTACCAACTCTTCACGGATCGCTTGCAATAGCACTGTACTAAACCTCCAAATGGCGATACATGTCTGTCATCCTGCGCCAGGGTCCAACGGTAGTGGGATCGGCTGCCCACTTTCCAACGACGACCGGCGGAGGGCCAGGGTGATCTCCTGGTCCAGGCGGGCCTGCTGGGGCCCGTAGCTGGGTTCAGTCCCCTCGCGCACGGCATTCACCAGGCTCATCAGGCAACTGGCTACACCAATCTCGTCGTCGTGCCACTGCACGCCCCGCCCCTGAACCGCCGAGTGGAGAGGGTTGTCCCAGCGTACAATGGGCCGATCAGGGTCTCCCGTGTGAGCCACCATGCCCAGG
>JASFHU010000285.1:0-6063 GCA_050123055.1 Anaerolineae bacterium | reverse complement strand
ACCGATCACGCCTTTGACCTGGTACTGCCGGCCGTCTCGCCGGTTGCCCAGGCTGCCACCCGCGATGTCGAGCGCTTCCTGGCGCTCTTGGCCTGAAGGTTGGGAGGAGGGAGGAGTGCCTTGCGAGAAGTTGATGCCCAGCAGGTGAGGGTCAGCAGTGGCTTCTGGCAGCCGCGTCTGGAGATGAATGCCCATCGGGCCATCTGGCACCAGTGGGAGCAGCTTGAGCAAAGCGGCTCTATCGACAACTTTCGGCTGCTTGCCGAGGACAAGCCGGGCTTTCGGGAGGGCTGGTTCTTTGCCGGTTCGGATGCCTTCAAGTGGCTGGATGCTGCTGCGCGGGTGTACGCCTCCTATCCGAGCCGCCAGTTGGCGGAACGGATGAATGCCTTTATCGCCCTGCTCGGCGCCGCCCAGGCAGATGATGGCTACCTCTACACCTACAACCAGATCCATTTCCCCGAGGTGCGCTGGACCAACCTGCAGATCGAGCACGAGCTCTACTGCCACGGGCACCTGATCGAGGCTGGCATCTCCCACTACAAAGCCACGGGCCAGCGCCATATGTTGGAGATTGCCGAACGGGCGGCCGACCTGCTGGTGCGCGATTTCCTGGGGGCCGGGCCGAAGCGCACCCCGGGCCATCAAGAGATCGAGCTTGCCCTCATCCAGCTCTATCGCGTCACAAAGAAGGCCCACTACCTGGCGCTGGCCGAGCAGTTTGTCGAACAGCGAGGCCGGATAAGGCCCTTCGGCCCGCTAATCTTCCGTCAGAACCAGAGCGTGGGCCGCCGCTCAAAACTGGTCCAGGAGCGGCGAGCGGCCTACCTGGCGGAGCATCCAGAGCATGCGGCATTCTCGTTGCCTGCGGGGAACAGGGCCAAAAAGCCCCGTGGCATCCAGCTACGCTACCTGTTCAGCGCCCTGACGGGCAACTACTTTCAGCAGCATCGCCCCGTGCGCGAGCAGACGGTGCCGGTGGGCCATTCGGTGCGCTTTGCCTACCTGGAGACGGCCGTGGCCATGCTCTTCCGCGAGGGCGGCGACGAGAGCCTGCTCCCTGCCCTGGAAGCGGCCTGGGAGCACATGGTGAACCGTCGCATGTACGTTACCGGCGGGATCGGGTCGCTGCCCGCCATTGAGGGCTTTGGCCGCGACTATGAACTGGATCCGGAGGTTGCCTACGCCGAAACCTGCGCCGCCCTGGGCTGCATGTTCTGGAACTGGGAGATGACGCTGATCACCCGCCAGGCCAAGTATGCTGACCTGTTCGAGTGGCAGCTCTACAACGCCGCTTCGGTGGGCATGGGCCTGACCGGAGACGCCTACCTGTACAACAACCCGCTGGCCTGCCGGGGAGGGGTGACGCGGCGGGGCTGGTACCAGGTACCCTGCTGCCCATCCAACCTGTCCCGGACCTGGGCCGCCTTGGGCCAGTATCTCTACTCCAGCCAAGCTGGTGAGTTGTGGGTGCACCAGTACGTCAGCAGCGAGACGACGGTCGATCTTGGGACCCCGGTGCGGATCGCAGCCGAGTCGGATCTGCCGTGGCGGGGCCGGGTGCGCATCACGCTCTCCCCCGCGTCGCCGGCTGAATTCACCCTTAACCTGCGCATCCCCAGTTGGGCAGAGGGGTACAGCCTGCAGGTTAACGGGCAGGCCCTCGAAACGGTGCCCAGACCCCCGGACAGTAGTGGGCTGGAGCAGCCGGCCTCCGGCCATGCCCCCCAGCGGGCCTATTACCTGCCCATCCCGCGGACCTGGTCGCCGGGCGACGTAGTCGAGATCGGATTTGCCCTGCCCATCGTCGCGCGCCGGGCGCACCGCAAGGTCAAGAGCGCGCGGGGGCGGGTTGCCCTGACCCGTGGCCCGTTGGTTTACTGTCTGGAGAGCGTCGACAACCCCGGCCTCGATCTCTTCGACACCGAGATCGAGCTTGCCAGCCTGACGGCCGAGTTCGATGCGAACCTGTTGGGCGGCATCTGGGTCCTCAGCGGCAAGACAGCACAGGGGGAGGCAGTAACCGCTATCCCCTACTACTCGTGGGCCAACCGTGGCGAATCCCAGATGGTAGTCTGGGTCAGAAGCCCCTAGCGCCCCGTCCCGCTCCCAGCCTACTGCTGGAGCAGCCAGCCGATCCGGTCGTAGGAGAGCGCATAGTGGACTACGACGACGGCACCCAGGATCAAGGCCAGCAGGCTGTTGCCAGCGTCGTACAATGCCCAGGCGGCAAAGGCAAAGATGGCCAACTCCAGGGCCAGGCGGAGGATGCCCGGCACGGGAACCGGCGCTTTGCCCGAGCGGCTGGGATCATCCGGCACGGCAAACGTGGCCCATAGGACCGCGGCTAGGATCGGCCCGCCAATGGCCAGCAAGTAGCGTACAAACCCCTCATGCTGCGTCCAGCCCCAATAGCCAATGGCCACCAGTGCAGCGATCTCGAGAATAAACCGAACCGCCAAGTTCACCGGATGCGAACCCATGATGCGACCACTCCTTCCGTGCTTTTGCTGGTGCGATGCCGGAGTGTCTGAAGGCGCCGGCCCAATCTCGGACTGGGACCGGCCCCGCCTCCGTGGTACGAGCGTACCACGGAGGCGGCAACTTGTCAAACCGCAGTGATCCATGTTGGCCTGCATGCTGAGGCTGTGGTATAATCGCTGAGGTATGCCGGGCGGGGGGGCCTTGCCGCACACCGGCCGGGCTTCCAGACTTTGGGGAGCTGGGGAACTCGAGCCGTAGGCTTGGCCTTGACTTGGCCCGCACACCGTTCCAGAACCGCGCGAGACAGTACAAGTTGGAGGGATGATGAAGTACCGGCGCTTGGGTAAAACGGGAGTACGGGTCTCGGTGGTGGGCGTAGGGACCTGGCAATTCGGCGGCGAGTGGGGGCAACAGTTCAGCCAGCCGGAAGTGGATCGGATGCTTGGCCATGCAAGGGAGCTGGGCATCAACCTGATCGACACGGCCGAGTGCTACGGGGACCACCTCTCCGAAATGCTGGTCGGCCAGGCCATCCGGCAGCAGCGGGCCGATTGGATCATCGCCACCAAGTTCGGACACCGCTTCATCGGTCACCTGGAGCGGGAGGACCTGTGGTCCGCAGAGGCGGTCCGCCAGCAGCTTGAGGACTCGTTGCGGGCGCTGCAGACCGATACCATCGACCTGTACCAATTTCACTCTGGTGGTGATGATGCCTTTGACAACGATGCACTGTGGACGATGCTCGGAAAGCAGGTAGATGCGGGCAAGATCCGCCACCTGGGCATCTCTATCAGCTCCAGGGGTGATCTGCTGCACCAGGTGGAAAGGGCCACAGAGGTGGGCGCCAGCACCATCCAGGTGGTGTACAACCGGCTGGATCGCCAGCCAGAGGAGGCAGTGTTCCCTTCCTGCATCGAGCAGGATCTGGGCGTATTGGCCCGCATTCCGCTGGCCAGCGGCTTCCTGAGCGGCAAGTACAAGCCTGGCGCCGAGTTCACGGCTGAGTCTGATCTGAGGTCAGGCTGGGATCGGGCCCGAATCCAGGAGCGGCTCCAGAAAGTCAGCGAGATCCAGCAGAGCAAAGTTCCCCCTGGGCAACCGATGGCTCCGTGGGCCCTGGCCTGGTGCCTGCAGCATCCCGCCATGACCTGTGTGATCCCCGGCTGCAAATCGGTAGAACAGGTGGCATCCAACGCCAGCGCGGCGGACCTCGATCTGGTCCGCGACGACCACCCGCAGGCATGGGGGTGAGGGGAAGAGTTGCATGGCAGAAACGCATCGCCGTTTCACCGAATGGGAACCCAAAGTCGATGCCCGGGTCGAGGAACTCCTGGCGCGGATGACGCTCGAGGAAAAGATCGGGCAGATGGTCCAGGTACACGTAGGTAGACTGGGCTGGTCAGAGGTCGAGGAACGGATCCGCCGTGGCCAGGCTGGCTCGGTGCTGAACTATTATGGCGTGGCGGGGATCAACCGGCTGCAGCGGATCGCCGTGGAAGAGTCGCGTCTGGGCATCCCGTTGCTCTTTGGCAACGACGTCATCCATGGCTACCGGACCATCTTTCCCATCCCGCTGGCCATGTCGTGCACCTGGGACCCAGCCCTGGTGGAATCGGCTGCCCGCATCGCCGTCGAAGAGGCGTCGGCAGATGGCACAGATTGGGTCTTTGCGCCCATGGTTGACGTCTGCCGCGATCCGCGCTGGGGGCGCATCGCCGAGGGGGCGGGGGAGGATCCCTTCCTGGGAGCGGCCATGGCCCGGGCGCAGGTGCGTGGTTTCCAGGCCCGCAATCTGGACAGCGGTCGCAGGCTGGTGGCCTGCCCCAAGCACTATGTGGCCTACGGCGCGGCCGAAGCGGGCAAGGATTACAACACAGTGGACATTTCGGAGCGCACCCTGCGCGACGTGTACCTTCCGCCGTTCCGGGCAGCCCTTGACGAGGGGGCGGGCAGCATCATGTCCGCCTTTAACGAGATCGCCGGCGTCCCTGCCTCGGCCAACCCGCTAACCCTGGATACCATTCTGCGACGGGAGTGGGGCTTTCCGGGCCTGGTGCTGAGCGATTGGAACGCCATCGCCGAACTGATCCCCCACGGGTTCGCTGCGGACCTCAAGGAAGCAGCCAGGCAAAGTGCACTGGCGGGCGTGGACATGGATATGGTGGCTGATGCCTACCACCTTCACCTGGCCGATCTGGTGCGAGAGGGCAGCCTGCCGCTGGCCGTGGTGCACGGTGCGGCCCGCCGCGTGCTCCGGCTCAAGATGATGCTGGGGCTGTTTGAGCAGCCCTTCACCGACGAGGGCCTCGCCGATCAGGCGATCCTGCGGCCCGAGTATCGCGCCAAAGCCCTTGAGGTGGCACAGCGATCGATGGTCTTGCTAAAGAACGACGGCCATCTCCTGCCGCTAGATCCTCAAGTGGGGCAAGTGGCGCTCATCGGGCCCCTGGCCGACGACCACCACGAGATCCTGGGCTGCTGGTACCGCATCGGGCGGGACGAGGATACAGAGAGCGTGCTGGACGGGTTGCGGGCCGTGCTTCCGTCCGAGACAGAGATCACGCACCTGCCTGGCTGTGATCTGGAGGGCCAAGAGGCACCTGACCTGGAAGGGGCTGCTGCCGCTGCCGCTGCTGCCGACGTGGCCATCCTGGTGGTGGGTGAGGGCGAGTACATGAGCGGGGAGGGGCATTCGCGGGCCTACCTGGGACTGCCCGGGCACCAGCAGGCTCTGTTGGAGGTCGTTCACGCGACGGGCACGCCGGTCGTCGTCGTGCTGATGAGTGGGCGGCCGCTGGTCGTCGCCTGGATGGCCGAACACGTTCCGGCCATCCTGCTGGCCTGGCACGGAGGTATCCGCACCGGGCGTGCTGTGGCCGATATCCTGACCGGCAGCGTGAATCCCAGCGCCAAGCTCACCACCAGTTGGCCCCGCACTGAAGGCCAGATCCCCATCTACTATGCCCACAAGAACACCGGGCGACCGGTCAGCGGCCAGGGCACGGTGCAGTGGCAGATGTACCACTGGTCGGAATATCTGGATGAGGTGAACGACCCGCTCTTCCCCTTCGGATTTGGCCTCAGCTATACCACCTTTGAGTACCGTGATCTGGAGGTCGAGACGCCGGACCTGTCTCTGGATGGTACGTTGGTCGTCAGCGCCACGGTCACCAACCGTGGCCACCGGGAGGGTGAGGAGATCGTCCAACTCTACGTACGCGACCTGGTGGGCAGCGTCACCCGCCCGGTCAAGGAACTCAAGGGCTTCCAGCGCCTCACTCTCGACCCGGGCGAGGCGCAGAGGGTGCGCTTTGAGGTGCCGGTGCGGCAGTTGGGCTTCCACGGCCTGGATAGGGTGTACACCGTCGAGTCCGGTGAGTTCAAGGTGTGGATCGGCCCCAATGCCGCCGAAGGGCTCGAAGGAGCGTTCAGGGTTTTCAGCTAGCACGCTTATCGGAATAGTCAACGTGTCCTTGTGAACACCCAGGGACGGAAAGTGCGCTGGTAGGGGCGTAGCATGCTGCGCCCCTACGGCGGCAGGCAGTTTATGAGGCAGTCGATGGGGAAGCATACACGGGA
>JASFHU010000284.1:0-6064 GCA_050123055.1 Anaerolineae bacterium | reverse complement strand
TCCGAAAGCTGAAATCCCTGGCGGGTCACCTCCTCCATCAACTGCGCGGGGGTGGTTGTTGCCTCGGCATCGGGCAACAGATCGGCCAGGGCCAACATCACCCGTTGCTCGTCCAGCGTTGCCCCGGCCCAGATGTACTTGAAATGGGCTGCGCCCCGCTCGATGATCTGCTCTAGCACATGATCCACGCAGGTGACAGTCATATAGTTGCGCTCGACCTCGTTGTGATAGGCCACCATCTCGTGGCAGACCACCTGAGCAAAGTAGGGGTGTCCCGCCGTTACACGTCTGATGCGCTCGATGGCCAGGGGATCGTACTCCATGCCGTAGGGCGCTACCGGCTCGGTCACCAGGCGATGGACCTCGTCAGCATCCAGGAAGGTGATCCGTTTGTAAGAGGCGATGTTGAACAGGATCGACCAGTACTCTGCTCCCAACTGCTCCAGTTTGTGGGTTCCGGAGAAGACAAAGTCCAGGCGGGGCTCGTGTTGCATCAAGTTGCGCAGGAAGGGAAATATCTCTGGCTCCAGTTTGCCATCCTCCACACGCTTTTGCAGCTCCTCGAACTCGTCGAACATGAGCAATAGGTTGCGGCTGTCCAGTTCGCCAACGACGGAGCGCAGGAATCGGGAGCGAAAGGCGAACTCGGGAGCTGACTCGTACTCGCTGCGCTCTGGCAAGTCCACGGAAATGCCGTGGTTTTCTAACGTGTAGGCAATGTCATCGCTGATGGCGTAGAGAAAATCGGCCGTGCCCCTTGCCGCCTTGCCTTGCATGTCAACCAACACGGCAAGGTGTGTGTCGGCTAGCACGTCCCGCAGGCGGTAGAGGACGGAGGTCTTGCCCGTCCGACGCTGCCCATGGAGGACGATGACGTTGTTCTGGTAGGCACCTAGCAGGTGTTCCTGTACAAACTCGAACACGTCCTGCCGCCCAACAAACATCTCGCTGGTACGGAGGGGGGTGCCCGTGACATAGGGGATAGGAAAGATGCGCTGGAAGGGGCGAGGGGGGGAGCCAGCATATGCATCCTCCTCCTGCTCCAGTTCCATGGCATCAGCAAACTCGATGCGTCGTCCCGTATCCACTGCGTCGTCAAAGGTCAGTTGCCACGCCAACCGCACGCGCTGAGGCAGATCGGGGTCCAGCCAGAACTCCAATTCGCGGCTTTCCTGCGGGCCCAGGATCTCGACCTGCTGTTCAGCACCCTCTAGCACCCTGTACCCCTCGCCGTCGGACACATGCAGCCGTACGTTTTGGGCGACGTTCAGGCCGCGGTTTGTGACCACGATGCACTGGCGCACCCGTGGGGCAAATCCGGTGCGCTGCGCCAACAGGGTCGCCTGCAGGTCGGCCCTGCCCTGAAGGTTCTTGGTGGCCGTCAGTATGAACCCCTGCCACAGATCCAGCAGGGCGTGCAGGATGGAAATCTCTGGAAAGAGGGTCTCGCAGGCCTGGCATTCCTCGCTTTCCTGCTCTATATGGCGATGCAGATCCAGCAGGGCTGCTTGGGCACTGTTGAAAAAGATGAGCTTGGTACTGAGGTCATCGACCCGATCCGCCTTTTTCAGCTCCTCCAACACCTGCCCGATCCCATTGCAGCCCCTGGCCAGCAGCACCGGAAGTGACGAAGTTACCTCTTGCGGTGGCGCCTGGATGGCTGTCACCTGAGCAAGTGTCCTGGCTGCCTGACCCTCCTCCAGAATCCGGTAGAGCTCACCCACTTCAGCCCGCCAGCGCCATTCCTCATTCTGGGTGATGGTTTGGCGGAAGATGGCCATCGCTCTTTCCCCTTGTCCAGAGTTGGTACTGAGACAGTGGTAGGCAGCGACCGCCGTGGCCGAGGATTGATCCTTCAGCAGGAAGGCGAGGTGGGGGAGGACCTGGATGGCCTGATCATCATTGGCATACAGGCGATAGATCTGGGGCAAGAGGCTGGAGGGGCGGCTATGGATAGAGCGGGCAAGCCGCGCTGCCCGGTCCACCGGCCGGCGGAAAACCATTGGCAGCGTGAGGCCGTACAGTACTGCCTGGGGTGCGATCCAGAACAGGACTACGAGCAGAACGATGGCAAACAGCATCACCGGCAGCAGGTAAAAGAAAGCCGCAGTAAGCTCTGGTGCCTGGACGAACTGCTGGAGCAGTCCCAACATCGCGGCTCCAAGACGGAGGCCCGCTCCAGGGATGACAAAGGCTGTTCCGCCGGGGTCCAGTGGCTGGGCGGTGAGCGTTGCGTAGGCTGCTAGATAGCGGGACATCCCGATCCCAAAGTAGGTCATCTGCAGGACGGCCAGGGAAATCAACACCGCGGTGATCACACCAGCGATCAGCACTACCTGGAAGCGGGACAGGTGGCGGCGGGGCGGATCTCTGAGTAGAAGCACAGCCAGTGCACCGGTGCCCAGGATGGCCAAGATGAGTAGCGGGCCCAGACACACAAATAGGGTGTTGGTGAAGAGGGCACGGGTGACGAGACTCGGGCTCTCCTGGACGACAGACCTGAGGGCAGGCCACCCCACCGTCAAGTTGCTCAAAAAGGCCACGGTTATGCTGAGCCAGATGATGCCGCCGCCGAAAAAGCCGGCCAGAATACCTGCCTTCCACACTTCGTCCCGATCCGCGAACCAACGGCGGCGGGGATGGGGTAGCGTGATGGCCTCCAACAGCAAAGGCCGGGGCGGGGGGCTGCTGCGCCACAGCGAACCTACGATGACCCCTTCAATCCCGCCGAGGAGAGTGCCCGCGATGAGGCACAGGACCAGCCTCAGGTTGGTGGCGATCGTCATCTGGCGGACATAGTCAAAGACGAGCTCGTTGGGCGGGTAGAGGGCCTCGTAGGTGGGCTCATAGCTCCACAACTCCACGCTGGCGGCCACAGCGAAGGTGGGAGCATACAGCAGAATGTAGAATATGAGGCTGGCAACGAAACCGCTGATGGCGCCTGCTTCGATCCCCTGGCTGGTGCTGGTGACCCGGCTGCGCCAGGCCGCCAAGCTGCCGACCAGGGCCAAAACAGCCAGGATGGCCACGGCAGAGACCACGAGAAGGAGGGTGTGAACGAACCCTGTCCCGCGGACAGGCATGATGTTGGGGCTTAGATAGAGCGAGAGGATCGGATAGATGGCGACCAAGACCAGGAGCAGGCCGATCAGCAGGCCGGTCACAGCGCTGCGCTTGATCATTATTTGCCCCCCAGCTGTGACGGGCCTGGATCCCAGACCTCCTTCACTGCTTGAACCAGGTCGGCGCCACTTGGGTAGCGGTCCTCCGGATTCTTGGCTAGCGCGCGGTCCAGTACCTCATCCAACGCTGCCGGCAGATCGGGCACACGCATCCGGATCGAAGGTGGCGCATCTGACATATGTTTCAGCAGCACCGCCACTGGCGTGTCTGCGGTAAATGGCAACGCGCCCGACAGCATCTCGTAGAGGATGACGCCCAGGGAGTAGAGGTCGGCGCTGCAGGTTATCCCCTCATGGCCGCCCTGTTCGGGGGCCATATAGTCTGGCGTGCCGATGGTCATGCCCGCGCCGGTAAACTGCACACCCTCCAGGATCTTGGCTACGCCAAAGTCGGTCAAGACCGGGGTAAAGATGCCATCCTCACTCCCATCCTCCTCGATGCGGAGCATGATGTTGGCCGGTTTGACATCGCGGTGGATGATGTCACGGCCGTGGGCATAGTCCAGGGCAGATGCCATGCCTTGCAGCACGGTCAGAATCTCTCTCGGTGGCAGCCGCTCTCCCGACGCGCGGGCTGTGCGTATGTGCATCTTGAGCGTGTCGCCAGCGATATACTCCATGACCATGTAGTGGATCGAGCCCTCGATGCCGAAATCGTAGACCTGGACAATGTTGGGCTGGCGCAGCCGGGCGATGGCCGCCGCCTCGCGCTGGAACCGAGCGCGAAACTCTTCGTCGGTCGCGAAATGGGGTGCGAGTACCTTGATGGCAACGTAGCGGTCCAGCAATGGTTGGTAGCCCTTGTAGACTTTGGCCATCCCGCCCTGGCCCAATGCTCCCAGGATGCGATAGTTGCCCAACTGCATGCCGGTTAGCTCCGACGGCGGACCGGTCTCCACGAGGGTCGAGTCGGTCGGCGAGACCTGCTTCTCGTGGCGCCTGCCCTCCACAAACACGGCAAAGGAGTGGCCAAAGGGTATGTAGCGCTCGCCCTCCAGGCGGATGAGGGCCTTGCCCAGCAAGATCTTGCGCAGGGGCTCGGTGGCCATGTTGGGTGAAAGGAGTGCTTGTCGCTCGTCACTGCTCAGTTGCGACCAGAGGTAGCGGTAGTGGTCCTCGGCCTCGGCGGAGAAACGACGAGCCGCCTGATCGTAGGCATCGGGAATCTGGGGCTCGCCACGGCCTGGTAGTTCGTACAGATGGAAGCCGGCGATCTGCAGGAAAAAGGGATGGGGACCGGCCAGCTCCAAGGCCAGGTCGATCTCTTCCTGGCCAAAGCCTGATCCTGGTCCCTGTTGCGAAATGGTCGTCAGGAGGCCACAGGCTTCGTCATCGGGCATCAGGCCCAATGGCAGCTCGGAAAAGATGTTGAAAAAGGGCGATGAAAGGGTATCGCTGTGGTGATAGGTCAGCTCGTACAACCCTCGCTTCGAGGCGGTGAGGTAGACGATGCCCAACTCGCCGGCCAGACTGCGCAGTTCGCCGTAAAAGTCGGGCTCGAAATTGGGGTTCCGGGCCAGTCCTTCGAACTCGTCCAGGGTCAGTATCAGATCCAGGCCCGAGTCGCGTACCCGGCGCAGCAGGCGCCGGACAGGGGTAAAGCGCAGGCGGTCCTTGTCCAACAGACGTTCTGCCTGGTCGCGCAAGGTGGCGGCCGCCGGGGGCAGGACCACGCTCAAGCGATCCAGAAGTTCGATCCAAAAATCCTCCCTTTCCGCTGAGGCCATGCCCTCCAGATCGAGATAGATAAAGAGTGTATGCGCCGGATCCAGACCGTAGCGTTGCATCATGTCCGGCTGGGCGACGGCTGTCAGCAGCGAGCTTTTGCCCAGCTTTCGCTCGCCGACGATGGACCGGCACTGGTGCGTAAAGACAGCACTGTAGAGGCTTTCGATCTCCCGCCCACGGCCATGGAAACAGCCGGGGTCCGTGATCCGCTGCCGGCTGAAGAACGGATTGCGCAGCCGTTTGAGGTCCATGTGATGCTCTCCTGCCTGCCACCTGGTGGTTGCAGCATCTGCCCCATAGTCAGGACAGAGTATCCACCACAATCTGATGTTGGGGCGTCGTCCTCGCGCGACCCTGGTGTTCCAGTGCCTGCGCCCCCACACGCGGTCATTATACCTCAGAGGAGGGTGAATGACAATTCTGTGTCCGCAACGCAAGCACTGTGACAAGTTGATTCTGGTATGCCAAGTGGAGACTTTCACCCCGAGGACTCCACCGCGAGTACTCGTGGCGGGCGTGGCAGTGCTTCGCTTCGCTCTGAATGACAATGCATCTCAGTTTCCCCTTGTCGGAGTCTTGGGGGTGTGACGCACCAGACCCTGATACTTGATACCCTCTCCTTCTCGTGGTATAATTCTGCCTGGACCGGTGGGTGAGCCGTCGCTGGGCTGCGATCTGCTGCGGAGTGGATTGTCGCCTAGAGGAACTTCCCGACTCCCAGTCCTGCATCCTGGATGTCTAGCAGACGAATTAGGAGCAGGACAGGGTCGCCCCACGAAACAGCAAGTGGGGGCAGGCCGGCGAGAGCCGCGTCCTGACTACAACCGCAACAGAAAGTATTCCCGCCGGCGCTCCTCAGGAGGGCCGGTAAGGGGCGAACCGGTGGGGTAAGAGCCCACCAGCGGTCGTGGAGACATGGCCGGCTAGGCGAGCGTGCGACCGGGAGCAAGGCGAGTGGGCCGGGGAATGAGTTGGCTTTGGTCAACCTCTTCGGTCTCGTCGCAGCGGCGACGACGAGGTCGGGTAACACCCGGCAAGTCAGGAGCTGCCATCCCATGACCTGGGATGAGACAGATGACGGTGTCTCACTCAAGGAGTGAGGGTACAGAATCGGGGGTATGATCCCATCTGGTCCTGAAAATGGATGCCGACGT
>JASFHU010000283.1:0-6073 GCA_050123055.1 Anaerolineae bacterium | reverse complement strand
GGTGGTATCGCAAACAATATCCGGCATGTCCGAGGGCCGCATCAGGTCGGGATCCTGCCGCACCTCGATGGGCACGCGGCTCATGGTCAGCAGGGTATCCAGCAGCTCCTGAATGGAGTGGGACTGACCGGCGCCAATGTTGTACACCTGGCCCGGCTCTCCCTGAGTGATGAGCAGACTGTAAGCCCGCACCACATCACGCACATCACAAAAGTCCCTACGGGCGGCCAGGTTGCCCACTTCAATGGTGGGAGCCTGCTGGTCCTGTTCAACAGCGGCGATCTGACTGGCAAAATCGGGGGCAACAAAGCCAACCCGCTGACGCGGGCCGATGTGGTTAAAGGGCCGTACCCGAACGACGTACAGCTTATGGGTCAGATGGTACTGCAAGCCCATCAGATCCTGGGCCACCTTGCTCAAAGCATAGGGACTCAAGGGCCGCAGTGGGGTGTCCTCATCAACCGGCAGATCTTGAGGCGAAACCAGACCATACTCTTCGCTGGAGCCGACCACCAGGACACGGCAGTCGGGCTTGACCTGGGCCACTCCCTCGAGGACATTGAGCTGCATGCGAATATTGGTTTCCAGCGTGCCCCATGGATCGCGCCGGGAAGCGGAGACGAGAGGCTGGGCTGCCAGATGAAAGATAATGTCTGGCCGGGCCTGTTCCAGAATGAAAGTCATCACGTCCAGACGGGAAAGCTCAGCCGGATAGAGCTCCAGTTGACCACATAGATTGGCAATGTTCCCGTATGGCCCAAAAACTGTGCCTGCTACCTCCCAATCAGTGGTGTCCAATAGGTGCTCGGCCAGATGGCTGCCCACGAATCCTGAAATGCCGGTGATGAGTGCTTTCAAGCCGCCCTCCAACGTCAGGGACCCCCTAGCCCCTGCAACTTGCGGGGTATTATACCCTACTTTGGGTCTCATCGCAAAGGAAAGCGACCAGGCGACCAAACACCATTGCGAACCTGGGCAATTAATGCTATAATAGAACTAGAGAGGATAGCTGACATCAAGTTTATCGAGGGAGAAAGTGGCCTTACAGCGCTTTCGGAATGCAGAGAATCCAGAAAACCAGGCCCAGGTGTGGTTTGAAGCGGGCCGGCTGGCAGCCCGCCAGGGAAATATGAAAGAGGCCCGCCGCTTGTTGCGCTCTGCCGTTCAGGCTGACCCAGGCTGCGCCGAGGCCTGGCTGCAATTGGCTTGGCTGGCCGAGGATCCCCAGAAGCGCCAGGCGTTGTTGCAGCGAGTGTTGACCCTGGAACCCGGTCACACCCAGGCCCAAGCAGAGATGGATCGCTTAACAGCTTCTTCTACGGCTCCAGCCGAAACCCAACCAGCAGGTGACCACCGCATGCGACGCTGGGGGCTGGCCCTGTTGGTCCTGGTCGCGGCGCTCTTTCTGGCGATACTTCTGGTCTGGGGACCGGTAGATAAAAGCCTGGCTGGGTTGCTCACCACGCCGACACCAACACCCACACCGATGCCCACGTTGACCCCTGGTGAGACAGCCGCCCAGTTTGAGCCCCAGTTACAGACAGCGCTGACCAACGGGAATTGGGGTCGAGCTCTGGAGATCGTGGCCATCATGCTCAGCGTCGATCCCTCGGGGGAGGCCGTTCTACGCTCGGGATTGGATGCGCACATGCGATACGGGCGGGTTCTGGTCCAGGCCAGGGAGATGGGTGCTGCACTGGAGCAGTTCGAACACGCCGTGGCCCTGGTACCTGGCGATGCAGAAGCGCGCCTCTGGCAAGAGGTCACACAGATGTATATCGCCGCCCAGGAAGCTATGGCAAAAAAGGACTGGTCCGCAGCCATAGAGATCCTGACGACGGCTCATACGCGGATGCCCGACTATGCCGATCTGCCAGCCCTGGTGATCGAAGCGTACCGCCGCCAGGGCGAGGCTGCGCTCGAGGCAGGGGATTGGACCGCGGCCATCGGATCGCTGACCCAGGCGCGTGAGCGGTCGCGCGATGATCCAGAGTTGATCGACCTGCTGGCATCGGCCTACCGCAACAGGGGTATTGCCTGGCAAGAGGAGGGCGAGCTTCACGAGGCCAGGTCCGACCTGGAAGCGGCGCTGGCCCTGCTGCCCGATGATCAGAAAGCCCGCACCCACTATGATGAGGTGATGTACATCCTGTTCCCGCCCAAGCGGATCGAGGTCAACATTTCAACACAGCGCTTCTACGCCTGGGAGGGAGACCGGCTGGTCTACCAGTTTCCGACATCCACAGGAATACCAACCAGAGCCACCGCCGCCGGGAATTTCAAAGTGCTAAGCAAGATCCCAAGAGCCTATTCCAGGATCTGGCGCCTCCACATGCCCTATTGGCTGGGAATCTATTACGTTGGGCCTATCGAAAACGGCATCCACGCCCTGCCCATTCGGCCCGACGGGTCCGTGATGTGGGCTGGGCTCCTGGGACGGAGAGCTTCTTACGGATGTGTGGTTCTCGGTACCGCTGCCGCCCGGCTGGTTTACGAGTGGGCTGACATTGGCACCCCGGTGCATATTCACTACTGAGTAGAGGTGTGTGTATATGGTACGACAGATCTTTCAGGAGCAGATCCGCGAGTTGCTTGAGGATCTGCTCGAGATGGGGCGGATGGTAGCCGATTCCATCGACCGTTCTATCCAAGCGCTAGCCAGGCAGGACGAAGAGTTGGCCCATCAGGTCATCGAGTTCGATGATGAGATCAATGCCCTCCAGCATGACATCGACGAGAAGTGCCTGGTACTCATTGCTACCCAGCAGCCCATGGCCGGCGATCTGCGCGCCATCCTGGCCGTCTCGAACATTGCCGCCGAGTTGGAGCGGATTGGTGACTATGCGGAGGGGGTTGCACGTTTGGCGGTCAAGCTCTCGGGACAGCCCTTTATCAAGCCCTTGATCGACATCCCTCGTATGGCTGAGGAGGGCCGCCGGATGCTGCTGACCTCCTTGGAGGCTTTTGCCCGCCAGGATGTAGAGACCGCACGCCAGATCGGCCAGGCAGATGACATGGTGGACGCACTTTACGATCAAATATTCCGCGAACTCCTGGTCATCATGATGGAAGAGCCCAGGACGATCACCCAGGCGACCTACCTTCTGTGGGTGGCCCACAACCTGGAGCGGATCGGAGACCGGACGACCAACATTGCCGAGCGCGTGATCTTTATGGACAGCGGCACCATCGTTGACCTGAATCGTTAATCCCATCCCACACCCTTCAATGGAGGCAAAATCGATGAGTATGGATCTGGGCCAGTTGAGTCAGATGACCACCTGGCTGGATGAAGAACATCGCCGCAGCAAGGCCGAGTTCATCAGTCTGCAGCAACAGGTTCAGAGGCTCGAGGCCGAGCTCGAAGACCAGTCCCAGGTGCTCCGCAGCCTGGAGGAGCGAGTGACTGGCATCCTGAGCCAGCAGATCACCTTCACCCGGTTCGACACGGCTCTGAGGGAACTGAAGGAAGATGTGTCACACATGTTGGCCCAGGGGGATGAGCGTCGCCAGCAGGAATCGCGGGAGACAGCGCAGGTGCGGGCCATCGAGCGTGACAACGTCTCCCGGGCACTGAACGAGCTCCGGTCCGATCTGCAGCGGCTGCCACGTCTGGACGAAGAGCTGGACCTGCGGCGGGTCGAACAGCAGCGTTTGGGCGAGTCGATGCTGGTCATCCAACAGAAACTGACCACCCTCAGCCAGGAAGTGGAGAACAAGCTGCGGCCGGTTTCCTTTCTGGAGGATGGGCGCCAGCAGGATGCCAAGCGCATCGCCCGTCTGCAGCAAGAGTCGCTGGAATCACTAAAGCGCCTCGAGCAACAGGGTTCGCGGTTGCAGATGTTGGAGGACGTGATACAGCGCCAGGAACGCGACACAGGGGAGGTGAAGGGCCTGGTCGCCCAGATCCGGGACTCGCAGCGGGATTTCATCGAGAAGCAGTTGCTGGAAGCCGAGCAGACCAGGCGCCAGATGGCTGACTGGGCCGAGCAGCTTGAGGTGTCCATCAAAAAGATGGATGACTTCTCGGCCAGGATGCAGACCTTCAGCGAGACCTTCCGGGAGGATCGCCAGGTGGTAGAGAGCGTCGAGCGGTTCCAGGAGCAGATCAGAAGGGAACAGGCGCAAGTAGCAGAACTGCAGCGCCTGGGCGAAGAGCGACAGAAACGCCAGTTGGAGCAGTGGCAGGAGGATAACGAGAAGCGGTGGCGCAAGGAGCTCTTGCGCTGGGATCACCAGTGGAGCGAGCAAGCCAAGCAGAATGGGCAGGTCAACAACCACTTTGGCGATGTTGAAGGCCGATTGGCCCAGCACCGCGTCGAGATCGATGCCGCGTGGAAGCTCATGGAATCGCAGATCAGCTACCAGAGCCAGGAAGCCCGCCGCTGGTTGGGCGAGATGACCCGCTTGTTAGAAGAGCGACCCAAGAAGGAATAGAACTCAGGTTTGGATACCCGATCCCTAATCTTGTACTCAGTCCCCAGTAAGAGGAAACCGTGCGCGTAATCGGAACGGCAGGCCATGTGGATCATGGCAAATCCACACTGGTACACGCTTTGACCGGAATCGACCCCGACCGGCTCAAAGAGGAAAAAGAACGCGAGATGACTATCGACCTGGGCTTTGCCTGGCTGACCCTGCCCAGCGGCGAGCGGGTCGGCGTGGTGGATGTGCCCGGGCACAAGGATTTCATCAAGAACATGCTCGCCGGTGTGGGAGGGGTGGATGCCGCCCTTTTTGTGGTGGCTTCCGATGAAGGTGTCATGCCCCAGACCCGCGAGCACCTGGCCATCCTCGATCTTTTGCAGGTGCGTGGGGGGGTCGTGGCCCTGACCAAGATGGACATGGCCGAGGATGAGGACTGGCTGGACCTGGTGGAGGCCGATCTCCTGGACGTCCTGGAAGGCACCGTGCTGGATGGTGCGCCGGTGGTGCGCTGCTCGGCCCGCACCGGGGAGGGGCTCGAGCGCCTGGTGGCCGAATTGGACGACTATCTGTCCACCAGCGCGCCCCGACGCGACGTCGGCCGGCCCCGGCTGCCGGTGGACCGGGTCTTTACCGTTCCCGGTTTTGGGACGGTGGTCACCGGCACGTTGAGTGACGGTACGTTTTTGGCTGGCCAGGAGGTAGAGCTCCAGCCTTCGGGACTCGGAGCCCGCATCCGGGGCCTGCAGACCCACAAGGAAAAGATCGAGAATGCGGTCCCTGGCAGCCGGGTGGCCATAAACCTGACCGGGGTGGGCACCGACGAGGTCCAGCGCGGGGACGTGGTGACCCGTCCGGGATGGCTGCGGCCGACAACCCTGGTGGACTGTTACCTGCGCTACCTGCCAGATGCTCCCGTCCCCCTGAAGCACCACGCCCCTGTCGAGTTCTATAGCGGTGCGGCCGAGACCCAGGCCAGGGTACGCCTGCTTGGCGCCAAGACCCTGGCGCCTGGAGAGGAAGGGTGGGTGCAGATCCGGCTTGGAAAACCGGTGGCCCTGGTACAGGGAGATCGCTTCATCATCCGCCAGCCCTCGCCCAGTGTGACCATCGGCGGGGGACGGGTGGTGAACCCCTTCCCCGGTCGCCGGCACCGCCGGTTCCGGCCCGAGGTGATCGAAGGGCTGGAGACGCTGGCTCATGGTTCGCCGGACGAGATCCTGCTTCAGGCACTGGAGCGCCAGCAACCCTGCGAGGTGCGAGAGTTGCTGGGCCGGAGCGGCCTGTCCCAAGAACAGGCTCACGAGTCGCTGGTCGCTCTGGTGAGAGACGAGCAGGTCTTTGTCCTGGACAGCAGCCAGGGGTCCGTCGATGGTGCGTTGGCGCTTCCGGCGGCCAGTTTTCTGATCACCCGCTCGGGCTGGGGGTCGCTGCGGGAGAGGGCCGAGAACCTGCTGGCTGACTACCACCGCCAGTTCCCTTTGCGCGCCGGCATGCCCCGCGAGGAGGTCAAAAGCCGGCTGGTACGCTACCTACCCAAACTGACCTCGCGGCTCTTTAACGAGATCGTGAGGCGGGCAACCCAAGAGGGCTGGCTGGTCGAGACGGGGAGCGTCATCCGGCTGTCCGGCCACCAGGCCACCTTTAC
>JASFHU010000282.1:0-6074 GCA_050123055.1 Anaerolineae bacterium | reverse complement strand
CTCTGGTGACGCCTCTGAGTGGTCCCCCTCAAGCGTTCCGTGGCGACCGCGTGCTCCTGGGGATGGTGGATGTGCAAAAGGCAGAGACACCGCCCGGTCGCGGCAATCTGGGCATCGAGCACTCGAAGCGGGTGCGCTTTGACGGATTGGAACTACTGGGCGCGGATCTGGCCACTGACGAACTCAAAGCCGGTGAACGCCTGAATGTGACGCTCTTCTGGGAGGCACGCCAGGCGCCGCTCCCCGATGCCCACCAGTCACCGCTTCCGGGTACCCACCAGCCCCCGGCGGAGGAGGTGCGCCATCCACCGCTCCCAGATGCCCAGTTCCGACTGCGCTTGGTCGAGCCCCTGGGCACAGTCCTTCAGGAAGCTCTCATCCGCCCCGCAGGCTATACCCATCCCACGGACCGCTGGCTGGCCGGCGAGCGGTTCAAAGGTCAGTTTGGCTTGTTGTTGCCCGAAGATACACCGGCCGACCGCTATGTGCTAGAGTTGTCACCCGAACCTCCATTGCAGCGCACAGACCTTGGGGCCACACTCCGCGGCTGGCTTGGTTGGGAAGAACCCGCCATTGAGCTGGGCAGTGTGAACGTAGAAGCCCTACTCATCGGCCAGCCCGCCACACTGGTTCCCCTACCCGACGACCTTGCTCTATCGAACCCCTTGCTCGCGACACTTGGCGACCGCGTCCGCTTCCTGGGCTACGATCTGCACACCGAGTCGGTACAGCCGGGCGGAGAAGTGGCCTTTACCCTCTATTGGCAGGCATTGCGGCCCATGCAACTCAGCTACTCGGTCTTTACCCACCTGCTGGGGCCATCCAACCAGATAATAGGGCAGAAAGATGGGATTCCCCAGGATGGCACCTATCCGACCACGCTATGGCAGCCAGGTGAGGTGGTCGTGGATCGATACAGCTTTTTGGTGAATCCCGACGTCCCGACCGGTAGCTATTTGCCTGAGATAGGTATGTACCGTCCCGAGACAGGCGTACGTTTGCCCGTACTAGATGCCGACGGACAGCCCGTGCCGGATGACCGCATACTGTTGCCAGAGATCACTGTGTTGCCGGTTCCGACTCGGGCGCCATTTGTGAGGCTGGGGGAACACCAGATCTACTTACCTCTGGTCATCGCCAATCAGTAAAAAGGTCTGCAGTCACAGCATGGATGGCCAGCAATGAGCACGACCAAGTGGAAGGGAAAATGAGCCTCAAATCCAGCCCTCTGCCGCCTCCTGAAGGCAAGGCGTTCTATGTGCAGGACATGTTTGGCCGCATTGCCCGCCGCTACGACCTCATGAATCGCCTCATGACCCTAGGCCGCGACCAAGCATGGCGACGCCATACGGTATCGCAACTGGACCTGGACAACAGGTCTCCGGGATCCGTACTGGATGTGGCCACCGGCACCGGCGACCTGGCCCTTGAGGTCCTCCGCCTGCACCCCGGCGCCCTGGTCTATGGCCTTGACTTTGTGCCCCAGATGCTGGTCTTGGCCCAACAGAAAGCCGCCTCAAGGGAGCAAACCATTTCAGGAAGCCTCGAACCCCAGACCCTGCACCTCCTGGGCGGGGATGCGCTACGGCTTCCCTTTCCCACCGGCATGTTCGATGGCGTCGTGACCGGATTTGCCTTGCGCAATGTCACTGACATCCCAGCTACCTTTGCCGAGATAGCCCGGGTCACCCGGCCTGGCGGCCGGGTTGCCTGCCTCGAGATCGCCAAACCCAGCACACCCTTTTTTCGTCACTTGTTTTCCTTCTACTTCTACCGCTTGGTGCCCCTACTGGGCGGATGGATTACCGGCCAGCGATCGGCCTACACCTATCTACCCCACTCACTGACGGCTTTTCTTACCCCCGATGAGATTGTCCAAGTCATGCGCCGCACAGGCTGGCGCGAGGTACGCTACAAGCGGCTCATGCTCGGCGCCGTGGCCGTACACGTCGGAGTCCGTGCTGGCGAGTGAACCACCTGACGCCCTGCTAGTGCATCTCTGTGCGCACCGGACACCGGCTTGCCAAGCGGGGTAAAAAATAGTACAATGCACTCCAAGAAAGATTGAGGGTATTCCGTGTTTGGGCCATTCAGTGCTGGCGATAGCCTGCGGGTGTACCGTTTGCAGCGAAAGGGTGTGTCCCTGGACCTGCAGCGGGCCTTGACGCAATCCACCAATCCTCTCCGCGAGGCATGGTGGGCCTTCCTCACCCAACAGGCCATGGGCCAACCGACATACGTCTTTTCCGACCTCCGGGACGGTGAAGGCTTTATCCAGGTCCGCTATCGCCCTCACCAGGCGGCAGCCGACGTCGCTTTCCTGGCGCCGTCCCTAGAGGAAAGGCAGCAGGCAGCCACTGCCTGGGCTCGTCTACTCGACGGTGCTGCCGTCGAAACAGCAAGACGCGGTATTCAACGCATATTCGCGAACCTGCCCGAGTCGGGCACAGAAGTGGACGTTTTTCATCAGTCGGGATTCACACTCTATGCCGGCGAGGACATCTACCGTCTGGACAAAGCGCCAGCCATCAGCCAAGATGAGGAATCCCCTGCTCTGCGAGCCCAGCGCCCAGAGGACTGGCCTGCATTCCAAAAGCTGTGTGTGGCCATAACACCCCAGAGGGTGCGCCAGGCCGAGGGTGGCATTGCCCTCGCTGCTGGCATTGAGAAGAACTGCCGGCGCTACGTGTTGCCTGGTCAGAATGGTGACGACTTGGCTGGCGTGCTGAATATCTGCACTGGTGGGCAATCGCACTGGCTGCGCCTGATGGTGCACCCCGACGCTCGCGACGTGGCCGATGGCCTGATCCGCTGGGTATTTGCGGCTCTGGTCGGCCAACCGCCGCACCCAATCTACTGTAACGTGCGCCAGTACGAAGGCGGTGTGCGTGTCGCGTTGGAGGCTGCGGGCTTTGAGCCCCATGCCACACGTGCACTCGTGGTCAAGCACACCGTCGCCTGGAGCAAGGTGTCCGCCCCTGAGCTGGCGCCAGTTCTGAGAAGCACCGAGGCTGCACCGCCCGCCTATCGCATCAATGGCGAGCACGAACTCCAGTCGCCCAAAGGTCGCCTGGCAGCCACGCGTGATACCTGAGTAGCCCTGGCAATGTCCGCGAGTAGAACAGCGGACATTGCCCATGCTGAGGAGTGAATGCAAGATAACGTAACCAACGACCTGGATGCCCTTCTGGAGGTCTTGCCTCCCGAGATCACAGAGGCGATCCGCAAAGAAAATCACAGGGATGACCTGCTTGAGGTCGTCCTCGACTTGGGTCGCGTGCCTGAAGCCCGATTCCTGAATCGAGAAGTGATCCTTAGCCAGCGCGAGATCACCCAGGGGGAGATCGACTATGTCGTCGGCCAGGTCAGCGAGTTCACCACCGACAACCGGGCGGGGATCGAACG
The DNA here is from genome assembly GCA_050123055.1 of Anaerolineae bacterium. Taxonomy (GTDB): domain Bacteria; phylum Chloroflexota; class Anaerolineae; order JAAYZQ01; family JAAYZQ01; genus JASFHU01. The sequence goes on along the minus strand of JASFHU010000282.1, from coordinate 2,669 downwards.
TACTCTGCACCGGATCTCCTGTATTCGCAACCGCCGTGGGGACATCGTCGGCTTGACCCTGCGCGTGGGTCGGGCAGTGTATGGTACGATCGACATCATCCGCGACCTCCTCGAGTCGGGAAAGAGTATCCTGCTCTTGGGCAAACCCGGCGTTGGCAAGACCACCCTGTTGCGCGAGGCAGCCCGTGTCCTGGCCAAAGAGAATCGCGTGGTGGTGGTCGATACCTCCAACGAGATCGGCGGCGATGGCGATATCCCCCATCCGGCTATCGGCCGGGCGAGGCGCATGCAGGTCGCCCAGCCCGAATATCAGCACGAGGTGATGATCGAAGCGGTGGAGAACCACATGCCCCAGGTGATCATCATCGACGAGATCGGCCGCGAGTTGGAGGCTGCCGCGGCGCGCACCATCGCCGAGCGGGGGGTACAGTTGGTCGGTACTGCCCACGGCATCACCCTCGACAACCTGCTGCAAAACCCCACCCTATGCGACCTCGTAGGTGGCATCCAGGCGGTGACGCTCAGCGACGAAGAAGCCCGCAGGCGGGGCACGCAAAAGACTGTGCTTGAGCGCAAAGCGCCACCCACCTTTGATGTAGTCATCGAGATCAAGGACTGGCAATACCTGGCTGTGCATCACGACGTCACCGCATCGGTCGATGCCCTGCTCAGGGGACGCAGCCACCCACCCGAGATCCGGTACCGCGACGAGGGCGGCCGGGTACAGATCGAAGAGTCAGCACCTGCCGTCTCCCTAAGTCCCGAGAAGGCGCCTTTGCGCACGGCGCCCGCCCCACAGGAAGTGCCCAGCCGGGTGCTGAGGGTCTATGTCTACGGCGTGGGCAAGAACCGGTTACGCCAGGCAGCGCAGAACCTGCATCTCCCCGTGGAGCTGGCCGACGAGTTGGGCCGGGCCGACGCGGTCATGACCCTCAAGAACTACTATCGGCGCCGTCCCCAGCCTCTGAACGATGCAGAGCGGCGGGGGGTGCCCATCTACGTCCTGCGTTCCAACACCGTGAATCAGATAGAAAACTGCCTGGCCGACATCTTTGGTCTCGATGTGGCCGCCCTTGATCCCATGGCCATCGCCATGCGTGAGGCCGAAGAAGGGGTCCGCAGGGTGCTCTCTGGGCAAAAGTCGGTGGACCTGACGCCACGCAACTCCTATATCCGGCGTCTGCAACACGAAATGGCCCGCCAGGCCAACCTTGTTTCCCACAGCTACGGCAAAGATCCCCGGCGCCACGTGCGGATCTTTTCCACTCAGCGTCAATGAGCAGGCCAGCGAGTTCGTCAAAACGGGTTCCATATTCAGTCCAGCAAGGAGGGCGAAATGACTTACAAATTTCCGTCGGATGAGTGGATCAAGGCCTTGGCCGAGGAGGTCAACAAGAGCGAGTCGTATCGCAAAGCGGCCGCCAAATGGGAGGGAGACTTTTACTTCGTATGCGAGCCCGGGACCGGTGTCCCCGAGGCGGTGTATCTCTATATCGACCTCTGGCACGGTGAGTCACGTTCGGCCTTTGGCGTGGCTGATGAGAGCGATAAGGAGCCCGAGTTTGTCATCCGGGCGCCGGTTGCCACCTGGCGCCGGGTCATCGAAAAGAAACTGGACCCGATCCAGGGCCTGATCACCGGCCAGCTAAAGCTCAAGGGCACCATGAGCAAGATCATGCGCTTTCCGAAGGCCGCTGCCGAGCTGGTCAACTGCGCTACCAAGGTGCCTACCGAGTTTCCTTCCTAGCCAAGTCTGTACTCAGGTTCCAATGTACCAATGACTGGCCTTACGCGCCTGGTCATTGGTACATTGGCTAGCCTGTGGGATATTGGACCCAAGCACTTGCCATGCCTTTTCTGACAGTCGCCGGGCTCCGGGTTCATTACGTCTGCCGCGAACCCGTACCGGCCAATAGGCCGCCGGTCCTGTTTATCCATGGGGCCGGGGGAACGCACCAGCATTGGCTCCATCAGGTACGCGATCTGCCTCAGACGCCCACCTATGCCCTCGATCTGCCGGGGCATGGCCGCTCCGAGGGAGAAGGGCGCGATACCATCGCTGCTTATGGTGACTGGCTCGTAGCCTTTCTCGATGCCGCTGGCCTGGAGCAAGCTGTCCTGGTGGGCCACTCCATGGGTGGGGCCATTGCTCTCGACATGGCGCTGCGCTTCCCGGCGCGACCGGTCGGGCTGGGATTGGTTGCCACCGGAGCGCGGTTGCGCGTGGCTCCAGCCATCCTCGATGGCCTCCGCCAACACCACGAAGCTGCGGTACGGCTCATCTGTGACGCTGCCTTTGGCCCCGAGGCTCCGCCAGAGATGGCGCGCCTGGGGCGCCGCCAGATGGGTGCCATCCCGCCCGAGGTGATCCATAGCGATTTTCTCGCCTGCGATGCCTTTGACGTGCTGGGACGCCTGGCCGGCATCGGGGCCCCAACCCTTGTCCTCTGCGGCACGCAAGACTCCCTGACCCCGCCCAAGTACTCCACCTACCTGCGCGATCAGATCCCGGCAGCGAGGCTCCACCTGGTCGAGGGAGCCGGGCATATGGTCATGGTCGAACAGCCACAGAAGGTCAGTCAAGCCCTGAGCAGCTTCTTGGCAGGTCTCTAGCCCGCTACCACCTGCTCCAGCGTGGGGAGGATAGCTGTCAGCGCCCGGCCCCGGTG
>JASFHU010000281.1:0-6077 GCA_050123055.1 Anaerolineae bacterium | reverse complement strand
TGTTGAGCCGGGAGCACGGGCTTCCTGCTCCAGCTCTTCCAGGATCTCCTCAGCACGGTGGATTACCGGCCGGGGGAGACCAGCCAGTTGGGCAACATGGATGCCATAGCTCTGATCTGCGCCACCGGGAACGATACGCCGCAAGAAGACCACCTTGTCCTTTTCCTCAGCGACGGCGACGTTATAGTTGCGGACACGAGGCAACAGATCAGCCAGTTGGGTCAGCTCGTGGTAGTGGGTGGCAAACAGTGTCTTACACTGCAGGCGCGGGTGATTGTGAATGTGCTCCACCATGGCCCAGGCGATAGAGATACCATCGTAGGTACTGGTCCCGCGCCCGACCTCGTCAAGCACCAGCAGGCTGCGGCTGGTTGCATGGTTCAGCAGGTTGGCCGCCTCTACCATCTCGACCATAAAGGTGGATTGGCCAGCGCTGATCTCATCCTGGGCGCCGATGCGGGTAAAGATGCGATCTACCAAGCCGAGGCGCGCCTCATCGGCGGGCACAAAAGAGCCGATCTGGGCCATTAGTACGATCAGGGCTACCTGGCGGAGATAGGTCGACTTGCCAGCCATGTTGGGGCCGGTGATGATCAAAATCTCCTCCTCCGGTGAGAAATGCACATCGTTGGGGACAAAGGGTTCCTCGCGCTGCGTGACCTCAACCACAGGGTGCCGGCCAGCAACGACGTGCAGCGCACCACCTTCGGTGAGCTGGGGCCGGACGAAGCGATTCATCAAGGCCACTTCGGCCAGCGCCGCATACACGTCGAGGTGGGCCAGAGCACGGGCAACTATCAACAGGCGATCGGCAACGGCAGCCACCTGGACCAACACCTGGTGGTAGATGCGCTCCTCGAGATCCAGCATGCGCTCCTGTGCATTGAGGATCAGAGATTCGTACTCTTTTAGCTCGGGGGTGATGTAGCGTTCGGCGTTGACGAGCGTCTGCTTACGGATGTACTCCTCTGGCACACGTTCTGCATTGGCCTTGGTCACTTCCAAATAGTAGCCAAAGACCTTGTTGTAGCCAACTTTCAGGTTCTTGATGCCGGTGCGCTCCCGCTCTTGCTTTTCGAGATCCGCAACCCAGGCTTTGGCATCCCGCGAGGCGACCAGAATGTTGTCCAGCTCGGCCGAGAATCCCTGGCGAATGACACCACCCGAACTCAGAGTGGCAGGTGGCTCGTCCACAATTGCCTGGCCGATCAAATCGACGACATCCCGGCAGAGATCGACAGAGGCCAGCAACAAAAGCGGCCGGACATCGGCACCGAGCTGGGCCACCAGACTCTGGATCTCTGGAAGCGTCTCCAGGCTCTGCCGGATCCCCAACAGATCCCGTGGCCGAGCGATGCCTTGCACGACCCGGCTGGTCAAGCGCTCCAGATCGGCCACGTCTTTCAACCTGGCACGTAGGCGGGTACGCGCCGGGGTGTCGTGGTACCAAGCCTCCAGCGCGTCGAGTCGCTCGTTGAGGCGCTCAAGGTCAAGGAGAGGCTGAGCCATCCAGCGGCGCAACAGCCGGCCGCCCATACTGGTTACCGTATCATCGAGAACCCCAAGCAGCGAGCCCTGCACCGCGCCCCGGCGTAGGGTCTCGGTCAGCTCGAGATTGCGCCGCGTCGCCGGATCCAGCGTCATGAACTGCGCCGTGGAATAGGTGCGCAGGCTTGCTAGCTGGCCCAACTTGGACCGCTGCGTCTCAGACAGATACTGCAGCAGACCGCCAGCAGCCTGGATCGCCAAGGGCAACCCCGCTACACCAAAGCCGTCCAAGCTTTTGACGTCAAAATGCTCCTTGAGGCTCTGGCGCGCCGTCTCAAGCTCAAACGGCCAGCGATCGTATTCGGTGATCAGGAGCTCGGCCAGCAGAGTACCCGCCTGGCGCTCCTGCTCCAAGACCGCCGGATCGGAGATGACAACCTCGGCTGGCTGGAGGCGGTCGATCTCGGCACAAAGCAGCCGGGTGAGCCCCTCACCGGATATTTGGGTTGTGGCGAACTCACCCGTAGTTATGTCAGTATAGGCCAGGCCAGCGCGACTACCCTCCACCACCACGGCAGCCAGATAGTTGTTCTGGCGCTCGTCCAGGAGCGCTGGCTCGACGATGGTGCCCGGAGTGACCACGCGCATCACTTCCCTATCGACCAGTCCCTTGGCCGGTACGTCGCCCACCTGCTCGACGATGGCAACCTTGTGCCCGGCCTGGATCAGCTTGGCGATGTAACCATCCACCGAGTGATAGGGCACACCAGCCAGGGGTACGCGTTGGTTCTTGCCCACAGGCCGTGAGGTGAGCACGATGTCACATACCCGGGCGACGATCTTGGCATCATCGTCAAAGGTCTCGTAGAAATCGCCCAGACGAAAAAGGACAATGGTCTCAGGATATTGCTTCTTGATGCGCAGATACTGCTGGCGCATGGGTGTCGTCATACTCATGCTCCTCGCTGGAATTACCCGGCTGGCGCTATTGTACCACCAGTGACACCAGTCTGCAACATGGCTGCCAGAGGTATCGTTTCAATAAATCGGAGGAAGATGGTGTGTGTGCGGGCAGCAAAGCCGCCCGCACACACACCGCCCCCTACCTGATGAAAAGATACTACCGGAGCGGTCATCAGGTTCTCGCGGATCGAAGCTTTCAGGATGGCTGCCAAGCTCCGTTCGAAGGGCAGGTGGGGTCCCAAAAGGTCTGAACCTGTCTTAGGAGTACTCTGCGAAGCCAACCCGCGTTCAGGACTTCCCCGAGGACGGCGCCCGTTCGGAAACGGGGACTTGAGGCCGGAAGGAAATTCAGAGCTCGACTTGACAGCGGGCAGGCCGCCATGCCAAATGAGCCTTGCTTTCTCCCTCCAACCGTGCTATACTGAGGTAAGCATGGCACTGTCTCGAAGCAAGACACCAATCCGGTGACCCTTTACGGAATTGCACCGACTCGCAAGGTATTCTTTTCGGGGCATGGCTGAGTCCAGGCTCAGACCTGGTCAGACCAAGGAGTAAGAGGTTGTCCGATCGCACCCGTAGCGCCGAACTGGCCGCCCTGACCAACATTGCTGCCCAGGTGAATTGCACGCAAGATCTGGACGAAATCCTGGCTGGCGCGCTCGAGACCACACTGAAGGTCATCGGCGAACGGTCCGGTCAGGTTTTTTTGCTGGATGATGAGGAGGAGGATCTCATCCTCTACACCCACCAGGGACTTTCTGAGACGTTTGTCGCTGAAGAATCGGTCATCGGCTCTGGTGAATGCCTTTGCGGGCAGGCCCTTCAGTCAGGGCGGCTCAGCATTGTTGAAGACATGGCCACGCACCCATCGCGCAGTCGCTCGGCCTGCGTTTGTGAGGGCTTTCAATCCTGCGTCCGTCTGCCACTCATGGCCCGGGGAGAGACGCTGGGGCTGCTGTGCATCCAAAGCCGCAACCAACGCCGATTCACGCCTGACGATGAAGAACTGCTGACCGCTATCGGCAACCAGATTGGCATTGCTATTGCCAACGCCCAACTGATCGACGACGCTGAGCGCCGGCGCGCCACGCTTGACAGCGTGATGAACAGCCTGGTTGACGGGCTGATTCTGGTGGACACGCGCAGCAGGATCGCCTACCTGAATCCACACACCGAGGAGATCCTAGGTTTCCCAGCCTCCGCCCTGATTGGGCAAACCTTGGACATAAGGGAATATGGCATTGCAGATCACGTCGCCCAACCAGAACAGGTACTGAGCCAACTTCGAGCCGCGATCACAGGTCCGCAGGACACACCGACCGTCGAGTTTACTCTGACCGAGCCTGCAGCACGCACAATACAGGCGCGCTTTTTCCCCATCCAAGATGCGGGGGGGGATTCCCTGGGCTTGGGTCTACTGCTACGAGATATTACCCGCGAGAAAGAATTGGATGAAATGAAGTCGCAACTGCTGTCAACCGTCAGCCACGAGTTGCGCACACCTCTGGCCAGCATCAAGGGTTTTGCCACCACCTTGCTGCGCGAGGACGTCGAATGGGAGGAGGCAAGCCGTCGCGAATTCCTGTCCATCATAGACGAAGAAAGCGATCGACTGACAGAGCTGATAGGCAACCTGCTCGACATGTCTCGTATCGAGGCCGGCACCCTGCGTGTGGAGCCAGAGCCGACCGATCTGGGCCCCATCATCCAGGAAACCGCTGCCGAATTCCAGCTGATGACGCGGCGTCACCAGATCGAGATTCTCCTGGCCCCCGCCCTGCCGCTGGTCATGGCCGATCCACGACGCGCCCGCCAGATCTTGCGCAACCTGGTGGAGAATGCGATCAAGTACTCGCCACAGGGTGGAACTATCACGATTGCGGCCAGTGTAGATGCCAGCAGCGTGCAGACGAGCGTGGCCGATCAGGGTATCGGCATCGAATCATCGCATCTGGACAGCGTCTTTGACCGTTTCTACCAGGTGGACAGCGCCTCAACACGCAGGGTCGGGGGCAGTGGCCTGGGCCTCTCGATCTGCAAAGCCATTGTAGAAGCCCACAACGGGAAAATATGGGTAGAAAGCCAGTCGGGCAGCGGAAGCACGTTCTATTTCACCTTCCCCCTGGCCCTGTCTGAGGAATTGCCAAAGGAGTAATACTATGCCAGTCAAAGCCACCGTTCTTGCCGTCGACGACGAACCCCACGTACTCAAGCTGCTGAAAGCCAATCTGGAATCATCGGGCTACAGAGTCCTGACGGCGACTGATGGAGAACTGGCCCTCCGGATGGTCGAGGAGGAATTGCCCGACCTGGTTATTCTGGACCTGATGCTTCCAAAGATGGATGGCTATGCAGTCTGCCGGCATATTCGCGAGTTCTCTGCTGTGCCCGTCATTATGCTCACAGCCCGAAGTGCACAAGTGGATCTGGTCCATGGTTTTGAAGTAGGTGCGGACGACTATTTGACGAAACCCTTCTCCATCACCGAGTTGCTGGTCCGGGTACAGGCGGTCCTGCGGCGTAGCAAGTGGCCGGAAGAGATCGTGTCCCATCAAGGCTTCAGAGCCGGTCCCATCGCCATCGACTTTGCCCAGCATCGCGTCACCGTAGATGGCGAGCCGGTCAAGCTCACCCCGACCGAGTACCGGCTGCTGACCTATATGGCCTCGAATGCCAACCGCGTCATCATGCACCGTGAGCTGCTGCGGGCGGTATGGGGACCGGAATATGGGGAAGAGACCGAATACCTGCGTGTGTATGTCCGCTACCTGCGGCAGAAACTGGAGCCCGATCCATCCCATCCACAGTATCTGCTGACCCAACCGGGAGCCGGGTACATGCTCCACCAGCCAGAAGAGGATAGGTAGGGCATCAAAGATCATCCGGGCGTTGGGGTTGCAGAAAGGGTCAGCGGGAGCTGGCCCCCTTGTTTTGGAGCGGCCCTGAAACGAGATCTCGGAGCAGGTACCCGAGTTGCCCAGAGCACTGAGATACATCTGCGCATACGTTGCGCCGCTGGGTGTTTGACTTTGCCCGACAGATATGATAGGATCGATCCGGTTCAGGGCCAGATTCGACCTTACCAATTCTAACATGATTCTTATAGGCGCTTTGGATGCTCTTACGCCTCTTTAACAAGGGCCGTGGTAAGATGTTTCCATGGCGATGAGACATGTCTTGACGATTGGGCAAGATTGGCGGATGCGCAGGTTGATCCAGGCCAATCTGGAAGCGCTTGAGTTAGAGGTCCACGGGGCGGTAAACGGCCGCCACGGACTGCTCTTGCTTGACAAGCACACCCCTGACCTGGTATTGGTAGACACGGACGTGCCAGACATGGAGGTCGACCACCTGCTGGCTCGTGTGCGAGATCAACTGCCCGGGCAGGTACCGATTATTGTTCTTTCCGCTGAGCCGCCCAGCCGTCACCTGAACCAAAACGGGGACGCAATCAGCTATTTGCTCAAGCCGTTTGCTGTCCATACCCTGCTCCAGCAGGTCGGACAGGCACTGGAGAGTGTGCCGGTAGGCAGGGGACGTACAGCCCAAGACGAGTAACCCTGTGTCTCTGTCGTTGGCCTTTGATCATCAAAACCATGAATGCCCTGTAAAAAGGGCAAAAAGGT
>JASFHU010000280.1:0-6083 GCA_050123055.1 Anaerolineae bacterium | reverse complement strand
GCTGCCATCTGGCTCCTGCACGGCCACCGCCTCGATAGCGTTGAGCAGCAGATCGACCGAGTCGTAGGTGTAGGCATAGTAAACCGTGGTGGGTGCGGCACCGTATTGGGTCTCGAACCTGGAGACCAGGGCGTCGCGGGCCGGGCCTTCTGGTGGGGCGGGTGTCACCATGTATATCCCTACACCAGCTTCTCCCGCAGCTTCGACAAAGGCATCCTGGTACAACCCCTCGGCGGTCATGCGCGTGAGGTCCCCCATTTCTTTCACTTCCATGGCCTGCTGGACGATGTAATCCGCCTCCGGTCGGAAGACAGGGAAGTACAGGAGTTCGGCTCCTGACCTGGCCACGGCGGTCAGCACCGGTTCCATGTTGGTGTCTCCCTTGTTAATGCCGGCTGCCAAGGCGATCTCACCGCCCAGCTCGGTGAATGCCTGCTCAAATGTATCGGTGAGCCCCTGCGTGTATGGGTCTCCGTCGTTGATGGTAGCTGCCCTGGTGGCTCCAAGCTGCTGAAAGGCAAAGGTGGCGGCCACGCGACCCGACAGGGCGTCGTTCTGTGCTGTGCGAAAGAAGCCAGGTTGCCAATCGGATCCTGGTTCCCCGCCCACCGAGGTCAGGGAAGGGGCGGTGCTCGAGCCCGAGATCATAACCAGCCCGGCCTCTGCTAGAGCTTTCATGGCACTGGCCGCTGCTCCCGAGCAGGTAGGTCCCAGGATGGCCACGATCTCTGGGTCGGCGACGGCCTTGGAAGCGGCCGTCGCCCCTCCCTCCTTGGAGCACAGTGAATCTTCGCGTTGAAGCTCGATAGGGTGGCCCAGCAGCTCGCCGTTCCGGTCATCCAAGGCTAGTTCGATGGTCCGCAGATTCTCCTGTCCATTAGAGGCCATGGCGCCGCTGAGGGCCTGGAACGAGGCGATCTTGATCGGCTTGCCCGGCGCAACGTTCACGCAGCCGGCCTGGTCGGTGCATTCAAAGGGTAGAGGTGTCGGTCGGCAGCAGGGCAGCAAAAGAGCGGCCAACAGGAGCAGGACAAAGGATCTACTTTGAGACATCTCCTTTCATCCTTTCGGCTCTTGTCGAGGGCTGCAAGCAGATCCATCAAATCGAGCCGGCCAATCGGCCAGGCAAAATGAGGCCCGCCCAGATTACGCGGGCGCGCCCGTTGCGTTCGTTGCTCGATGAGTACTGTGTTGTTCGGCCAACGCCCCAGCTTTGGGAAAGAGTCTGACCATATCGCCTGGGCACCTTACATTATAGCGTCGTTTCCGTTCTATGTCAAGGGGCCTTGTGAACTGGACATAAATGATTGTTTGCCGGCTGCGGTGGGCGGGTTGGCGTCCAGATCGGCCAGGACCTGGTGTTGCAGGTCCCACATCCGCCGGTAGATTCCGCCTCTGTTCATCAGGTCGTGATGCTGGCCTCGCTCTGCAACGCGGCCAGCACGTAGTACCAATATCTCGCTGACCGCCTCCAGGCCTGCCAGCCGGTGGCTGACGATCAGCGTGGTGCGCCCTACCATCAACTCTTGCAGCGCCGCCATCAAGTCCCGCCCGGTCAGGGCGTCCAGGTTGGCGACCGGCTCGTCCAGGAGCAGGATGGGCGCATCCTTGAGGATGGCGCGGGCGATGGCCAGCCGCTGGCGCTGCCCGCCGCTGAGGCGCAACCCCTGTTCCCCGATCCAGGTGTCGTATCCCTGGGGCAGCGACTGGACAAAGTCGTGGATCTGCGCCTGTTCGGCGGCCCGGACCAGTTCGGTTCCGGCTGCCCCCGGCCGGGCCAGCAGCAGGTTCTCCCGGACCGTGGCGTTAAAGAGATAGGTGTGCTGGGAGACGACGGCCATGGTCCGGCGCAGTTCCTCCGGGTCGTAGCGGTGCAATTCCCGACAGCCTAAAACAATATGGCCCTGCTGGGTTTCCCAGAAGCGCAGCAGCAGGTGGAGCAGGGTGGATTTTCCCGCCCCACTGGGTCCGACCACGGCGACCTGCCCACCCTGGGGCAGATCGAAACTGACCCCATCCAGGGCGGGCGCGTCGCCGGGTTCGTAGGAGAAGCTCAGGTCTTCCACCCACAGGCTGTACCGGTCTGGCAGGGCGGCAGGAGCCGGCGGGGCGCCGACCACCGGCACGCCGATGGTCGGCGTAGTATCGACGATATCAAAGAGGCGGCGGCCAGCTTCCAGGCTGTTCTCCAGGTACTGGAACGACTGTGGCAAGGGCAGGACGGCCTCAAAGCTAGAGATCACGGCCAGGACCAGCAGGGCCAGATAGACGCCGTCGAGGCTGCCACCGGCGATCAACGGGATGGCCACGACCAGCATGGCCAGGGTGGCCAGGTTCATGAGCAGGCTCGACAGGGCAGCCTGCAGCCCGCCAATGCGGGCCATGTGCCGTTGCAGATCTGCCAGCTCCTGGCTCAATCCCTCCACACGTTCTAGGTGGCGCTCCTCCTGGAAAAAGGCCAGCAGGTCGGCCACTCCCTGGATCCCGTCGACCAGGATGCTGTTCAACTCAGCCCGGGTTCGGACCAGGCGCCGGCCGGGTCTGCGGCCCAGGATCCGTGTCAACAGGGGCAATCCGGCGCCGGCAAGCAGCAAAAAAGCCAGTAGCACGGCGGCCAACAGAGGATCAAGGCTGCCCACGAGAATGGCCACAAGCAGGGCGACCAGCAGGGCCACGACTGGTGGGGCGATGGCGCGCAGGTAAAAGTTCTCCAGGGTCCCCACGTCGGCCACAATTCGGGCCAGCAGGTCGCCGCTGCGGTACTGCATCAGGCGGGCCGGCGCCAGGGGTTCCAGCGCGGCGTAGAACCAAATCCGGAGGCGAGCCAGCAGGCGAAAGGTGACGTCGTGGGAGACGTAGCGCTCCAGGTAGCGAAAGACGCCGCGGGCGAGACCAAAAGCGCGCACGCCGACGATGGCAACCTGGAGGTCGGCGATGGAGGGCTGCAGGGCCGCCTGGGAAATGAGGTAGCCCGAGGTGGTCATCAGCCCGATGCCGCTGGCGATGGTGGCAAAGCCCAGTAGCGCGGCCAGGGCCATCCGGCGGGCATAGGGGACCGCGAGCCCCAGCAGTCGTCGGAGAATGTGGCCCTTGGACATTGGCTCGGGCGCAGGGTCGGGAGGGATGGCGGCAGCCCGCTCCTGGACGAGCCTGGCGGGATGATCTGCCTGGCCGCCGGGCACACCCGAGTGCGCTGCACCGTTCCAAGGGGCATAGGACCCGACCAGGCGGCGGTACAGCCCTGCCTGCTGCAACAAGCTGGTATGGCTGCCCTCCTCGACAATGCAGCCCCGGTCCATGACCAGGATGCGGTCCGCGCGATAGACGGTGCTGAGGCGATGGGCGATGATCAGGGCGGTGCGCCCCTGTAGCAAACGTTCGATGGAGCCTATAACCAGGTCTTCGATCTCGGGATCGAGGTTGGCCGTGGCCTCGTCCAGGATGATCAGGGGGGCGTCTTTGAGAAATGCTCGGGCCAGGGCGATGCGTTGGGCCTGGCCCCCGCTCAGGCGGGAGCCGCGCTCGCCGATGACGGTGTCATAGCCCTGGGGCAGGGTCTCGACAAAATCGTGGGCGTGAGCCTGTCGGGCCGCCTGCTCCACCTCTGTGAGGGTGGCGCCGGGGCGGGCCAGACAGATGTTCTCGGCGATGGTGCCGTGAAAGAGGTGGGGATGCTGTGGCACCCAAGCCACCTGCTGGCGCCAAGCCGCGGGGGCGAGGTCTTGCAGCGGACGGCCGTCGACCGAGATGCTCCCCCGGTCCGCCTCGATGAAGCGCAATAGGAGATAGGCCACCGTGCTCTTGCCCGCCCCGCTGGGCCCGACGAGGGCTACCGTTTCGCCAGGAGCCAGTGCGAAGGAGATGCCGTTGAGGGCCGGGCGCTGCCCGTCATCGTAGGCGTAGTGGATGTTGTCAAGATTGAGGTTGAGGGGTGATCCTTCGCTTGCACTCAGGACAGGGGTTGAGTCTGGGATTGAGGTTGAGGCAGAGGGCTCTGACTCGGGTTTGGTCTCTAGCACCTGGTAGATGCGTTGGGCGGCGGCGACGCCCTGCATGCCGGCGTGAAAGCGGGCACCCAGCAGCCGCAGGGGGAGGTAGAACTCGGGGGCCAGGAGGAGGACAAAAAAACCCTGCTCGAATGACAGGTAGCCATATAAAAGACGCAGCCCGATCTGGACCGCAACCACGGCCGTGCTGATGGTGGCGACCCACTCCAGGACCAGGGCCGAGAGGAAGGTCACGCGCAGCACGCCCATGGTTGTGCCTCGAAACTGGTCACTGACCTGGGCGATAGCCCGGATCTGCTCCCGGCTTCGGCTGAACAGCTTGAGGGTGGTCAGCCCCTGGAGCATGTCCAAAAAGTGGGCGCTCATGCGGCTGAGAGAGGTCCACTGCCTTTTGGTCAGGCCCTCGGCCAGGCCGCCAATGAGGACCATAAAGATGGGGATGAGGGGTGCGGTGAGGAGCATGACCAGGCCCGAGACCCAATCGAGGGGGAAGACAAAGAACAGAATGGTCAGGGGCACGAGGGCAGCCAGCGCCAACTGGGGCAGGTATTGGCGGAAGTAGGCGTCCAGGGCCTCGACGCCCTCGACCATGGTGTTGGTGAGCTCGCCACTGCGCTCGCCGCGGGCATAGGCCGGGCCCAGGGACAGCAGGTGGCCGGCGAGTTGGGCGCGCAGATCGTGCTTGACGCGGCCGGCCACGGCGTTGGCCGACAACTCTGATCCCCAGGTCAGTCCCGCTCGCAGCAGGCTCAGGACCAGAAAGGCGAGCAGCAGCGGCGCTACCTGGACGAGGGTGCCAGCGGCCAGAAAGACCTGCCCCACCACCCGGCTCAGGAGATAGGCCTGCAGGACGATGGCGACGCCGCCCAGGAGACCCAAGCCCACGCTCAGCAGCAGAGCAAAGCGGACCGCTCGCACCTGGCGCAGGAGGCGCCGGTCGAGTTTCACCCGCCATCCCCCGAAAGACTGTGCATGATCGGTTGTGACCCTTACTCGGGAACGCGGCCGGCGAGCATGGCGAGCAGGAGATCGGTGGGGAAGGTCAAGGTCTCGCCGGTCGCCTCGGCGGCGGCCAGGGCGGTCTCGATGCACGCCAGCCCGGCAGCATAGGCCCCGTCGCTGAGGATCGTCAACTGGCTGACGGCGTCCTTTTGCAGATAGGGATCAGCGAACACAGACCGTCCCACTTTGTGGTCCCGGATCTGTTCCACGATCCGCCACTCGACCTGTTGGAACCCGCTGGCAACCATCCAGTCCAGCACCGTTCCCCAAGATGGAAAGCGGGTCAGGTCGGTCTGGTAGGTGCCGGCAAAGTACTCGTACACGTACCAGCGATGGCGGTGGGCGCGGGGGTCCATGCCGATCACGGCCAGGGTGCCGCCGGGGCGCAGCACCCGCCGGGCCTCGGCGACAAAGCCGGATTGCTGCTGAAAGTGATGGATGGCGTTGACGCAGCAGAGCAGGTCGATTGAGGCGTCGGGAAAAGGGATCTGGCCGGCTCGACCACGCACCAGGGCGAGGCTCTCCTCTTGCTGTTGGGCCTGGGCGAGCATGCCGGCCGAAAGGTCCAGCCCGTAGAGCTGGCCAGAGACGGCCTCCAATCTGGCCAACCAATGGCCGGTGCCGCAGCCCACCTCCAGGATCCGGCCGGCACCCAGCGCTCTAGCAAGCTCCCGCAGGGTGATAGCTACGCCTTGCTGGCCGCCGCTGGCGTAGCGCCGGTTGTACGAGGGAGCGATACGATCATAGTTAACCTGTCTGTTTGACATGGTTCTCTTGGAATCGATGGAACTCTGAGGCGCCGGCGTTTCGCTGGTTCCTCGCTGCACCCATGGCTGCAAATCCACTCATGAAAGATGAGAGAGACCAGACCTGGTCTCCCTGGATATTCGCTGTTAGGGTGGGTGATGGGAGATGTATCAGCTCGCTCTTCACAACCGGTAGGCTGATCCCCGCGGTGCTACCTCAATCACCAGGACGACCAGCCGCTCTTTTTCCACTGCGTAGGATATGCGCCAGTCCCCGACTCGCAGCCGGTAGAGGTTCTCATAGCCAAGCAACTTCTTGCACCCTGGG
>JASFHU010000279.1:0-6112 GCA_050123055.1 Anaerolineae bacterium | reverse complement strand
CACTCCTGGTGGATGAGTCAGTTGCGAGCGACTTTCGCCTGCTGGCGGAGGAGACCTGGACGAGTTTTCTGGTTGTGTTCCGGGCCAGAGCCAGTTGCTTTGGCCCGGTAACACTCAGGGCTACCCGCTCCCTTGACAGCCGGGCGATCTACGATCCCGATACGGCCACCGTAACCGTTCGGGTGCCGGGAACGCCAGCGATGCTTAGGGGAGCGCTGGTTCACGAGTTTGCCCATCACGTCGAGTTCCAGTGCCCGGAGCACATGGAGTTCCGGCCGGTTTTCCTTGCTGCCGCGGGCCTGCCGGCGGGCATGGAGTGGCGACCCGGTAAAGGGGCAGCAACCGCGCCTGCAAGCGTTTTCGGCGACATCCCGTCGGAGCAGTACGCAGAGGCGGCGGTGATTCTCGTGCTTGGCAGGCGGCCGGTGACTACGGGAGTGCGGGTAAACGATGAGGCAGTTCGTGCCGTCGAGGCGTGGGCAACCGGCAAGTGATGCCCCGACATAGTGGTTTGATCTAAGAAGTTGTCCAAAAACAACTTCCAAGCTTTGTCCGCCAAGAACGAGTGCTGAGTGCGAAGTTATTAGTGGACAAAGCCTAAGGAGTAGAGGACATGTTCAAGAGAATACTCATCCCTATTGATGGCTCGCGTTATTCTTCGCGCGCCATCGCTGAGGCAGCCGACATGGCGAAGCACTTTAACGCCTCGGTACATCTGCTGCATGTGATTCGCAATATGTCGCTTCCCAAGGAGATCATGGCCATGATCCGGGCTGGGGAGGTGACACAGTCGCGGATCGAGATCCTGGAGGATTCCGCAGAGATCATCCTGGAAAACGGGTTGGAGAAACTCCAGGAGGCCGGAGTATCAGACGCAGAGCGCGCATATCGTGTAGGTGATGAAGCAACCACGATAGCCGAGTATGCGCAGCAGAATGAGATCGATCTCATTGTGCTTGGACATCGGGGCTTGAATCCGGGCGGCGAGTTGCTGGGCAGTGTGGCGCGAAAGCTGCTGAATACCACCGATATCACCTGCCTGGTAGTGACCTGATCACCAGTGGGAATAGCAGCGCAGTCAGGCAAAATGACTTCTCGTGGTCGAGTGGTGCAGGCGTTGGACCATCAGGAGCCGGACCGAGTTCCTTTCGACCTGGGAGGAACGGGGCTGAGTACCATCCACGTGACTGCCTACGAGAACCTTCGCAGGCACCTGATGCTTCTGGGCCAGGCACCGCGCATCGGTTTCATGGCCGAGCAACTGGTGCTCGTGGACGAAGACGTTTCCGAGCGACTGGCGACGGATGTCAGGCCTGTGCTTCCCGGTCTGCCCTCAGGATTCGAATACGTCCTGCGCGACGAGGGAGAGTATCAGGCCTACACTGACGAGTGGGGCATAGGTTGGCGCAAGCCAAAGGAGGGTGGATTCTACTATGATATGTACCACCATCCCCTGGCTGGCGCCAGCTCGCTGGCTGACCTCAAAGCCTTGCGCTTCCCCGATCCGCTGGACGATGCACGCTTTGCTCCGCTGCGCGCTCGGGCAGAGGCCGCGGCGGCACAGGGCAAGGCGGTAGCTCTGGCTGGCCCCAGTGCGGGCATCGCCGAGGTCTACTCATGGCTCCGCGGCTATGAGGAATACTATGTCGATCTGGCCCTCAACCAGGACTGGGTGGCGTACATGCTCGATCGCCTGGTCGAGTTCAAGAGCGCGTACTGGGAGCGGGCCCTGGCCGAGATCGGAGGCTTGGTCGATGTTGTGGTCGAGGCAGACGATCTGGGTGGGCAGAACGCGCCGCTGATGTCGCCCCGCACCTACCGCAAGCTGATCCAACCGCGCCACCGGCGGCTGTTCTCGTCCATCAAACAACAGGCCCCGGTAAAGGTGTTCTATCACACCTGTGGTGCTGTCAGAAAGCTCATCCCAGACCTGATCGATGCGGGGATCGATATCCTGAATCCGATCCAGATCAGCTCGCCCGGGATGGATCCACAGGAACTGAAGCGGGAGTACGGGCGAGACCTGGTCTTCTGGGGTGGGGGCGTGGACACGCAGCGGGTACTTGGAGTAGCCAGCCCGGAAGAGATCCAGGGGCATGTGAGGAGGAATATCGAGGCGTTGGCTCCAGGTGGCGGGTTCGTCTTTGCGGCTGTCCACGACATCCAGGCCAATGTCCCGCCGGAGAACATCATGGCCATGTGGGAAGCATGGCAGGAGTATGGACTGTATCCCTAGTGCTGGTCGCTTTGACCGATATGGAGCGAAATCTGTAGAGACTACTTGTTGTGCGGGGGGACCTGCTGAGGAGGAAGCCATGGCCAAAAATCATTCGCAAGAGGAACAAAACGCCGGATCTGCGGACAGAGAGGGGCAGAAAGATAAATATTATGATGAAAAACACGGTAAATGGCGAAAAAAGTATCGGAAAAATGGTAAACTGACCGAAATATACTATTTGCACGAGCTTGTGCAGCTCCAGGAGGAGTTGGTCAAGTTGCAGTATTGGATCAAAGAATCGGGCTTGAAAGTAGCGATACTCTTTGAGGGCAGAGATGCAGCTGGCAAGGGGGGCGTCATCAAGCGTATCACGGAACGCACTAGCCCCCGTGTTATCCGAGTTGTTGCGCTTGGTATCCCGACCGAACGAGAAAAGACTCAATGGTATTTCGAGAGATGGTCATCTCACCTTCCGGCGGCGGGTGAGATGGTGCTCTTTGACAGGAGTTGGTACACGCGCGCGATTACCGAGCACGTGATGGGCTTTTGCACAGAGAAAGAATATCGCGAGTTTCTGCGGTCTTGTCCCCAATACGAGCGCATGCTGATACGCTCCGGCATCATCCTGCTAAAGTATTGGTTCTCGGTGAGCGATGAGGAGCAAGAGCGCCGCTTCCGGCAGCGTGCCACAGACCCGAAAAGGCGCTGGAAACTCAGTCCAATGGACCTGGAGTCATGGAACAGATGGCTGGATTATTCCAAGGCCAAAGACAGGATGATGGAGTATACGGACATCAAACACTCTCCGTGGTACGTGGTCCCTTCGGATGACAAGAAGCGCGCTCGGTTGAACTGTATCAGCCACATACTCAGCCAGATTCCCTATGAGGACATTCTGCCGGAACCGATCGAACTGCCGGTTAGAGAATATCAAACCGGCTATATTCGCCCACCCTTTGAAGAGCAGACTTTTGTGCCGGAGGTCTACTAGTGTTTCGCGGCGCAAATAAGCCAACAGTTACCGATTCCAGTTGGGTGGTGCTGTGAGCCTGAAACACATTGATGCAAGGCGAAACACTTTGGCAGTTGGGCTTTGAAGCATTGGCAAAGTGCTGGGTCACTTGTGCCCAACTGCACTAGAGCCTGCACTAGACAAATGCGCGTTGTGCAATTGGCCCCAAAACTGGACCACGTGCTCGGGACCTGTCGGTCATTAGCTTCACACCCGTGAGGCTGGCAAAAGTCATCCTGAGCCGGGCTCAAGTCACCCTGAGCCCGTCGAAGGGTGATTTCAAGCTAGTCACGAAACTGCAGAGTAGTTTTCGGGCAACTACCAGGGCAGCCAGGGATGGGATGAGCAAAGCCCCATACGCTGCTGTGCTCCTGCTTGTCACAGAACTCAAGGGTTTCAGGCGAAAAGCCCGCACAACCTCGGAGATCTTTCAGGCGGCATCTGTGGCAGAGCAGTGGTCACTGCCCGGAGGGTTATGATGACAGAGGATGCACAGACTGACTCCAAACTGACCGCGCCGGACGGCCCACAGGAAATAGTGGAGGCCCTGGACCAGGAAGCTCAACGGCAGGCCGAACTGGATGCGCAACTGGAGCGAGAAGAGCGCAAGGCGGTCAAGCGCTATCGCCGTGAAAAGCAGTTGCGGCCCTACCAGGCGGAACTGGTCAAGATGCAGCAATACCTTGAGCAGAAGAACGAGCGCATGCTCATCCTTTTCGAGGGCCGCGACGCCGCTGGGAAGGGGGGTACCATCCGGCGCATCACCCGCTACATGAACCCCCGCCACTACCGGGTCGTCGCCCTGGGCAGACCTACCGAGGAGCAACGCAACCAGTGGTTCCTCCAAAAGTACGTCGCCCAGTTTCCCACCGGCGGCGAGATCGTGCTCTTTGACCGCAGTTGGTACAATCGGGCCATAGTCGAACCGGTCTTTGGCTTCTGCACCGACCAGGAGTACAAGCTCTTCATGCGCGGCGTCGTCGGCTTTGAGAAGGATCTTGTCCGGCAGGGCGCCATCTTCATCAAGCTCTACTTTAGCGTGAGCAAGGAAGAGCAGGCCCGGAGGTTCGCCAGGCGCAAGCACGATCCCCTGCGCCAGTGGAAGCTCAGCGAGGTGGACATCCAGGCCCAGGAGCGGTGGGATGACTTTACCGAGATGAAGTACAAGATGCTGCGCGACACCCACACCAACAAAGCGCCCTGGACCGTCATCCGCTCCGACAACAAGCACCGGGCCCGGCTAAACGTGATGAAGGTGATTCTCGACGCCGTGCCCTACAAAGGCCGGGATCCAGACCTGGACTATGTGCCCGATCCCAAGATCGTCATTTCCGGCGCCCGCGAGATCGAGACCATGAAAGCGGACCGTCTGCGCAGCGGCAAATTTACTGCTTAGGAGTTGTGCTTGAACAACTCTCAACCGGAGAACGTGGACCTGGCGCATGCTGATGCGGCTATTCAGGCATAGGCGGTAGACTACTACCTCCGCCTCATCGACATTGCTGCTGCGCTGGACGAGCCTATTGTCTGCTGCCGTGGCTATGTTGGGCGCCTGCGGGCCATCAGCACGCAGGTGGAGGAAAGGGCGGTGTTCGTGGATGCCGTGCGCCGGGTTGCTGAGCGGGCCCAAACGATGAATCTGCGCATGGCAATGGCTGCCTTGAATGAGATCGCTTACAGCCGTCCGATCATTCTCGTCTGCACGGCTCCAGGACCGGATCCATTCACAGCCATCAAGACCGAGAATTCGTTGAGTTGGCTGGAAACCTACCTGGCAGAATCGCGCAAATGGCTGCTGGGTGCGAGAAAGTAGTAGAGATCATGAAGGTCTATGTGACTGGCGGAACGGGCTTGGTCGGGAGCAACATCATCAAGGTAGCTGTCGAGCGCTACCAGGCCGAGGTCTTTGCCACGGTACACAGGCGAAAGCCAACCCCATCCATGGATTATGCGTACGGCACAGTAGACACCCATTTCCGGGATCAAGTCCTTCACAGCGTGCGCGCTTTCAGGCCCGATGTCATTGTGCATTGCGCAGTGCTGCTCGATCTACCGTTGATCTATCGCGATCGAGAACTGGGCTGGCAGTCCTACGTGGAAGCCACAGGCCATCTGGTAGAAGCTGCCAACGACGTCGGCGCCAAGATCGTGCTGATCTCCTCGGACTGGGTCTTTGATGGGACGCAGGCCATGGCCGACGAAACCACGCCGCCGAATCCGATCAACTACTATGGCGTGCTCAAAGTCGTCGGCGAGACCCTCCTGGCGGCCAGAGCCAAGGACTGGGCAGTGGTCCGAGTGGCTGGCGTCAACGGCGTGCATTGGGCCCGGCCCGAGCTTGCCCTGACACAGAACGCCGGCTTTGGCAACCTGGCCGTCGCCGTAGCAGAGACGCTGGGCAGGAACAGGCCCTTCACCGTGTGGGAGGGCGAGGTCAACATGCAGGGCACGCCCACCCTGGCCAGCGAGATCGGTGAGATGATCCTGCGCATCATAGAGCTGGACCGGCAGGGCATCTTTCATTGCTGTGCAACAGTGCGTACAACTAGGCGCGAACTGGCCTTGGCCACGGCCAGGGTATTTGACCTCGATACAGGCCTGATCCGCTTTGGGCCGCCCGATCCGGCCGATTTCGCCAGCCTGACAGGCTTTCCCGTACCGAAGGATACCAGCCTGAGTTGCGATTCTACGGCCCAGCGGCTCTCCTATCAGCCCCTCGATCTCTTCCAGACGTTGGGCAAACTGCGGGAGCAGATGGAAACGGGCTGTATCTAGTTGCGGGCTGGCCGTTGAGGAGTGTGTGGTTCCGTCTGTCCCAACGGACAGAATCAAATAAAGAACGACTATGAGGAGCAATGTCATGTCAGAGAAAGCAATACCTG
>JASFHU010000278.1:0-6112 GCA_050123055.1 Anaerolineae bacterium | reverse complement strand
TCGGCCACAGGACCAGGCGGTCGTCTCGCAGGTTACACGATCGCCCAGCCTCAAGCCCTCTACGCCCTCTCCCAGGTCGGCGATCACCCCAGAGAACTCGTGCCCCATGATCACTGGCGGTTCGACAGGGATGGAGATCTCGTCATGATAGATGTGCAGATCCGAGCCACAGACACCGGCCGCCTTGACCTCCACCTTGATCTGGCCCGGACCCGGTTTTGGGTCCTCTACGTCCCGAACCTCCACAAACCCTTTCCCGGCTTGATACTTGACCACAGCTTTCAAGATCGCCCCCCTGTTATGCGCCTCGTTGGAACCATTGTATGCGAGTCTGTCCCTGCTGTCAACCAACCAGACGCCCCGATGCACATCTCACGACTAGAAGCAGGGACAAATCGCTGCGTTTCACTTGACAGGATACACGGCCTATGGTAGAATCCGGGGGTGGACAATCGATAATCGGTTATCGATGTACCTCCGATTTTGTTTGCCACGATTCAGGTTCTTGTCGCACCCCCCATTTGTAGTCTGAAAAGGGAGAGTCCCGCAGGATTCTCAAACAAGTTGTTGAACCGTTGAAGCTATGGAGGCTGCCGCAAAAGGAAACTGCCCTGAGATAGGGTGGAAAGGAGATAAGAAGATATAAGACCTTTCAGACCGCCGGACTCCAGTGAACGCTCAAAAAGACTCTGTGACGAGAAACGGAGGGTTTACACATGAGAGAAGTCAGTTATTTCGCTCCGACTGAGGTCGGTGAAGCAGTGAAAGTGCTGGCCGAGCATGGCAAAGAAGCCGCGATCCTTGCCGGCGGCACCGACCTGGTGGCCGCGCTCAACTACTACGAGATCAAGCCAGGCACCCTGGTCTACATCGGCGAACTGGGGCTGGACTACATCAAAGAGGAGGACGGCAAGCTGGTGATCGGCGCTGGGACGACAGGAGCCCAGTTGATCGCCAGCGACCTGATCGCCGAAAAGTTCCCTGTCCTCGTGGATGCGGCCAAAACGCACGGCAGCCCGGCCGTCCGCTCTGCGGCCACGATTGGCGGCAACCTGGGAACCGGTTCACCTGCCGGGGACCTCATCCCGCCGCTGATGGTGATGGACGCAGACGTCTTGTTGGTCAGCGCCGAGGGGGAGCGGGTTGTAGCCGTGAAGGACTTTTTCACCGGACCTCAGGAGACGGTGTGCAAGCCGGGTGAGCTCATCGTCGAGATTCGAATACCACTCAAAGCGGGTAAGGCTGTGTTCAAAAAGCTCGGTCACCGCAAAGCCCAGACCTGCGCCCTGGCGTCGGCGACCGCCCGGCTGGAGATGGACGGCAAGGTGTGCAAGGATGCCCGCATTGTGCTCGGCTCGATGGCTCCGACGCCGCTCCGCTGCACCGAGGCCGAAGAGATGATTACCGGCAAGGAGCTCGACGAGGGTCTGATCGCCAAGTGCGCGGCCAAGGCCATCGACGAGAGCAGTCCCATCGACGATCAGCGCGCCACAGCCTGGTACCGCAAGAAGGCAGGCAAGGCGCTGGTTGCCAGCGCTGTGGCTCTGGCAGCGGGCATCTAGAGCGAGCAAGGAGGCGAAACGACCATGAAACAGATACTTTCCTTTACCCTGAACGGCTCCGCGGTGGATGCCATTGTCACACCCACCGAGACGCTTCTTGATGTCCTTCGGGAAAAGCTCGGTGTGACGGGGCCAAAGCGCGGCTGTGATGATGGAGACTGTGGCACCTGCACCGTAATCATCGACGGCGAACCGGTCCGGTCCTGCCTGACCATCGCCCTGACGGTACAAGGCAAGGATGTCCTGACAGTCGAGGGGATGAGCACTGATGGCGACCTGCACCCACTGCAGAAGGCGTTCCACGAGCACGGCGCCTTCCAGTGTGGCTTCTGCACCCCCGGAATGCTCATGTCTGCCAAAGCGCTGCTGGACAGCAATCCCAGTCCCTCGCGGGACGAGATTCGGATCTACATGTCGGGCAACCTGTGCCGCTGCGGAAGCTACGAAGAGATCGTCGAGGCGATCCAGGCAGTGGCCGCTGGTGAGTATTAAGGAGTGTGACCATGACTGAATATGTTGGTATGGCAATGCCACGGTACGATGGAATCGGACAGGTGAAAGGCCAGACCAAGTTTGTGGACGACTTTGTGCTCCCCGGCATGTTGTATGCCAAGGCTGTACGCAGCCCGGTCCACAAAGGGATCATCCGCAAGATCGATCTTTCGGCGGCCGAAAAAGTGCCAGGCGTGATCGGTTTCGTAACTGCCGACGATATCCCAGGGGCCAAGTTTCACGGGGCGTGCGGCGACCAGCCGGTTCTTGCCGACGAGTACATCAGCTACAAGGGCGAGGACATCGCGCTGGTGGTGGCAGTGGACGAAGACACCTGCCAGGAGGCCCTGGAAAAGGTCAAGCTGGACATCGAGGAACAGGAGCCGGTCTTTGACATGTACAAGGCCATGAAGCCCGACGCCCCGCTGGTCCGGCCCAACCTGAAGAGCAACATCTGGGAATACGAGCCAGGCATGACAACCCGGACGATGTACCTCGGCGACGTCGAGAAGGGATTTGAGGAAGCGGACCATATCGTCGAGGGCAGCTATCGAACGGGCGAGCAGGACCACGGTGCCATGGAGCCGATGGTCTCGGTGGCCTATTTTGACGACGCGGGCCGGCTGGCGATCCACACCCATAGCCAATGCCTCTACTTCCAGTTGGGGCAATTGGCAGGCATCTTTGACCTGCCAATGAGCCAGATTCGCTACATCGGCGGCGTCGTTGGCGGCGGCTTTGGGGGCAAGAATCACATCCACGCCGACCACTTTGCCGGTTTGGCAGCCATCAAGTTCCGCAGGCCAGTCAAATACCGCCTCACCCGGCGCGAGGACCTGTTGTACTCGACCAAGCGCGGCGTATTCGACCTCAAGTACAAGACGGGGGTGAAGAAGGATGGCCGCATCACCGCGAACCACATCAAGCTCTGGCACGATGCCGGCGCCTTTGGCGGTTTTTCGCCCTACGGTGTGGAAAAGTGCTCCATGTTCGCGTCCGGGCCCTACCATATCCCCAACCTGCGTACAGATGGCCAATGCGTTCTCACCAACAAGCTGGGCTCTAGCTCCATGCGCGGTTTCACCATCATGAACGGGCAATTCCCCATGGAAATGCAGATGACCAAGATTGCCGAGACCCTGGGCATGGATCAGTGGGAACTGCGCTTTATCAATGCCTGGCGCGACGGCGACCAGGGGGTATCCCGGTACGTGGTCCGTGGAGCGGGGGCGCTGGAAGCCATGAAGGGCGCCGCTGAGTTGGCCGGGGTCGAGCTGCCAGAAAATCTCCTGGCCATGAGTTCACGAGGGAGGTAGCGCTATGAAGAAAAAAGGTGTCGGGATGTCTCTTGTGTTGCACCCCAGCGGCAACAAGGGCGCTGGTGATCCCAGCAACGCGGCAATCCAACTAAAGCCCGACGGCACTTTGGCTCTCCTGGTGGGCGCAGTTGACCTGGGGCAGGGCTCGACCACCATCTTGCGCCAATTCGCGGCCGACTTGATGGAAGTGCCCATCGAGAGCATCTTTGCCAGCAACTTTGCCGACGACTTTGCCCCGCTGAGCCTGGGCAGTTTTGCCAGCCGTGTGACACTCATCGATCCCCACGCGGTTGAGAACGCAGCCGAGGATCTGAAGAAAAAGATCCGCGAGTACGCGGCCGAGGTGTTCGAAGCCCACCCTGATGACGTAGAGTATTCCCAGGGATCGGTCTTTGTCAAAGGCGTCCCCGATGGGCCATCGATGACGCTGGCCCAGGTGGGCGGCGCGTCGATGTTTGGCGGCGGGAACGATCCGGCCCTGCTGGTCGGTACGGGGGCCTGGCAACCGGCTAAATTCCACGCCCACGACCCGGTGACCGGCGAGATGCCGGCCGTTGGCGCCATCTCCTTCGGCTGCTGCGTGGTCGAGATCGAGGTCGATACCGATACAGGGATCGTCGACGTGACCAAGATGACCCAAGTGTGGGAGGTCGGCAAGGCGGTCAATCCCTTGCTGGTACGCGGCCAGATCACCGGGGGCGTACACTGCGGCCTGGGCACAGCCCTCATCGAGAATACCTACCCCTACTATCCGAACCCCGACTGGGCGCCAGAGAACCTGAGCGACTATTCGATGCCCACTTTTATGGACTATCCAGACGAGTTCAAGTTTGGCATCGAGGAGGTTCCGCACCCGGCCGGTGTCAAGGGCGCCAAGGGGTTCTCGGAAGGCTCGACCAATGCACCGCCCCCAGCCATCATGGCTGCCATTCACGACGCAATCGGTGTATGGATCGACCAGTATCCGGCTTCGCCGGAAGTGGTCTTGCAGGCATTGGAAGAGAAAGAGAAAAAAGAGCACCCGCTCGAGGCGATCAAGGACGCAGTCGAGGACGTGATCGAAGCCGTAGAAGACCTGTTCGACTAGTAGTTCAGACTCCCTGGGTGCAGCGCACCGTCGCGGTGCGCTGCACGCGTTTGCTTCGAGGGGAACGGACATGATCAAAGGTGTCCATCATACCTGCATCACCGTCAGTGACCTGGAGCGGTCTATCCAGTTTTACCGGGACCTGCTGGGCCTGGAGTTGGTCATGACCGAGGAAAGTGAGCGCAGCGGCGACGATCGCTCCAAGGCTCTGGGCGTGCCCAAGGCGAAAGTCAAGCTCGCCATCCTCCGGGCTGGCGATGCTCAGGTCGAGCTGATCGAGTATGTGACCGCCAAAGGACAACCCTACGACCGCCGCAACAACGACACTGGCGCGATGCACATCGCCTTCCAGGTGGAGGACATCGACGCGGTGTACCGACGTATGGTGGAACAGGACGTGCGGTTCACCGCCCCGCCGGCGACCATTCCCGCCGGGCCGATGGAAGGCTGGCGATGGACCTACTTTTTCGACCCGGACGGTGTGTCGCTGGAGATCATCCAGACGGTTTGATGGCACGCACACCTCTCCCCTTGGGGAGGGGCTGGGGGCGGGTGAGGCTCTGACAACGTAGCCAATCATCGAACACAAAGGGCCTCACCCGCTCCCCAGTCCCTCCTTGGACGGGGAGGACCGATGGTCACCCGCGTGCGAGGGAGAGGGTGTATCACTTCCCTCTCGCGAGGGAGCTGGGGGAGGGTGGAGCTACAGCCGGGGGAAGCATGTGGCCGCTTGGGCGTCGCATGGGGCATCGCTCCACCCTCCCCTTCGTTCATCCACTGTCGCGAAAGCGAACTGTCAGGAGTACACAGGAGCAAAGGAGACCCGATGGGCTATAAGCTGATTGACTTGAGCCAGGAGATCTATACTGGGGCGCCGGTCTGGCCTGGCCATCCAGAGACCAAGGTCACAGTCGTCGACACTCACGAGGAGACGGTCAAGTCTGGACGGTTCACCGAAAACTATAGCTATACCGCCGAAAAGTTCGAGATGAGCACCCATGGCACAACCCACGTGGACTCTATCAGCCACATCGACCCCGCGCCCGGAGCGCCCGCCATCGACGTGATACCCCTGGACTGGTTCTATACCCGTGGTATCTGCATCGATCTAACACACGTCCCGGCCAGGACCGAATACACGGTAGAGACAATCAAGGAGGCCCTGGACAAGGCCGGCCTGGAGATCAAAAAGGGCGATACGGTGCTGCTCTACTCCGGCCACTATGGTCGAACCTGGGGCACCGATGCATGGTTAACAGATTATCCAGGGCTCAGCCGCGAGGCAGCCGAGTATATCTATGGCGCGGGAGCAATCAACATCGGGCAGGATGCTCCCAGCCACGACTGTGCAGGGACCACAAGCTACCCAGCGCACCAGGTCTGCCGTGAGATGCAGACCCTCAATATCGAGAACTTGGGCGACCTGAGCCCGGTGGCAGGCAAGACCTTTCAATTCATCGGTTTGCCCCTCAAGATCCGCAACGGCAGTGGCTCACCCATCCGCGCCGTAGCTGTGCTGGAGGATGAGGACGAGGAGTAGATCCCGCGGGAGGTACTCCCGCGGCAGTAGGGGCGAGGCATTCCCGGCAGAACCCGCACAGATCAGCCTGTTCTGCCTCTTGCGGATCTCGTTTTGGCGCGAACCGCATCTG
>JASFHU010000277.1:0-6122 GCA_050123055.1 Anaerolineae bacterium | reverse complement strand
CAAGATCTTGTCGGTATTGTCTCGCTCCAGCTTTCTGGCCAGGATCTGGCGCCTGCGAGGCGGCTGGCGCTCAGTGCCCAGGATATGGGCAGCTAACTGTTCGCTGGTCATCGGCTCCAGGCCATAGCCGCCTTCCAGGCCATTGACACCGTTGAAGTACAGGGGCTGCGGATCCATCCGGTTTTACTCCCTTTGGCGCACAAACTGGGGCACCACTTCGATACCGTGGCCTTCCAGCACCTCGCCGACGCGCCAGACCAATTGGCCAGCCTCCTGGTAGAGTTCCTCCAGGCGATCGGCATCGGCGGGCGGCAGGGCGATCAGCAGGCCGCCGCTGGTCTCGGGCGTGTAGAGCAACTGCTGCATCTCCTCCTCGATACCCTGGAAGGTGACGTGCTCCTCGAATGTTCGCTCGTTGTTGCAGGTCCCGCCGGGAAAGAGCCACAGGTCGGCATATTCCACCGCACCGGGAAGGAAAGGCAGTTGGTCCAGGTAGAAACGAAATCGCACCTGACCAGCGCTGGCCATCTCGTAGGCGTGGCCCAACAGGGCAAAGCCGGTGATGTCGGTCATGGCGTGGAAGGTGACCTGCTGGGCGAGCTCGGCGGCGCGGCGGTTGAGTTGCAGCATGGCCTCGATGGCCCCGTCGATGTGGGCCGGATCGGCCGCGTCCCCCTTGCCAGCGGTGGTGATCATGCCCACACCCAGGGGCTTGGTCAGGAGGAGCCGGTCGCCGGGCCGGGCGCCGCCCTTTTTGCCCACGCGGCCGGGGTGGACGGTTCCCACGACAGCCAGGCCGAATTTTGGTTCGTCATCGTCGATGGTGTGACCACCGGCGATCACACCGCCGGCCTCGGCCACCTTTTCGGCAGCACCGCGCAAAATCTCACTGATGACGGGTGACGGAAGCTTGGGTGGGAAGGCGGCGATGCTCAGGGCCAGGAGCACCTGGCCGCCCATGGCATAGACGTCGCTCATGGCGTTGACCGCGGCGACAGCACCATACACATAGGGATCGTCGACCACCGGCGTGAAAAAGTCGGTGGTAAAGATGAGCGCCTGGGCGTCATTGATCCGGTAGACGGCGGCATCATCAGGCGAGCCAAGGCCCACCAGGAGATCGGGGAAATTCTCCTCGTGAAAGGTCTGACGTAAGGGGAGCAGTACCTGCGCCAGGTCGTCGGGCGACCGCTTGGCCGCTCAGCCAGCAGCCGTAGTCAGCGCGGTCAGCCGTACGTTGTTCCAGTCAACGGTCATACCATCTCCTAAATGCGTTTCGTATTCTACCAGGCGTAGCAGTTGGTCGGAGAAAGGTACGATTCTCGTCTGTAGTAGCGCGCCGACCAGGGGTCGGGCTCAGTCGCTTTTTCGACGGCCAAAGCCGTCACTACGAACTCTCTCCGACAACCTGCTAGATAGTGTGGATGCCATTGATCGGCACCTTGTTCTCCTGCAGGGTGGCAGCCACGGCCTCTTGGTCTGTAGGGTCAAAGCGCAGGGCCACGCCACAGTCGGAACTGATCTGCCGCGGAGTGGGGATCATTTTGATCGCAAAGCCAGTCCGCTGCAGCACCTTCTCGGCGCGAATCGCATGTGCGGTGGAATGAAAGAGAACGACGCTGTAAGCGGACATGCTACAGATTCACCACCTTGCCAGCCGTGAGCATGCTCTCGGCAATGTCGTACATATTGGACACCTGGCCCGCGACCAGCTTGTCTTTTAGCTCAAAATAGTCCAGGCAAGTACCGCAGACGAGCATCTCAATACCGTTGTTTTCCAGGGCCTGCAGGTCGTCCAACGCCGGAGAACCCTCGCAGGCCAGCTTGACGCCGGCATTAAAAAAGATAATGGTTTGTGGCAAGGGTTCCACCTCGCCCAGGGTATGAAAAAAGGCCCGGATCAGGATGTTGCCCAGCTCTGCGTCGCCGCGGCCCAACGTATCGGAAGAGATGACCAGGATCTGGGGACCGGTTACCGCCTCGGCCTTGCCCACGGGCAGCGATTCCGTCTGAGCTGCATCCTGCCCCTTGGCCAGTTCGATGCGGAACTCGTCGCCCTGGGGAATGACGTTGACCTGCCAACCAGACCTTGAGGCCATGCGCGAGACGTTGGTCAGTGAGGTTTCGTTGTCCACCAGGGTCACAAGCTGATCCACCTGCTGCATGGCTTTCCGCGTCTGGATGACCGGTTGGGGACAAGCCAGCCCCCGAGCGTCGATCACCTCTGTCATACACTCACCTCCCATCGGAATACCCCAAATCATAGCACCCTTCTCATGGCAACGCCGTAAGGCGGGCCACGAATGAGCGCGTCCCATCATACTTGATTTCGCCAGGGGGGTCAATTTGAGAACATAACGTGCGGGAATAACAAAGCCCCCCCGGGGGCGTGGGAGGGCCTGAACTGGTGGGGCGCGTGGGATTCGAACCCACACGGGGTATCACCCCAGCGGATTTTAAGTCCGCAGCGTCTGCCTTTCCGCCACCGCCCCAAGGCGATAGCAAACGGCTGATAGCACCATGATGCTACCAGCCCATTTGCCCAGAGGCGACGACGGGATTTGAACCCGTGATGGCGGTTTTGCAGACCGCTGCCTTTCCACTTGGCTACGTCGCCGCGGCTGTCCAGCCGATTTGACAAGAGAGCGGGCGATGGGATTCGAACCCACGACTTTCTCCTTGGCAAGGAGATGCTCTACCACTGAGCCACGCCCGCATACCTCGATCGATTTGGTTCGAGTGCCGCAGCCCAGACTTGAACTGGGGACCCCTTGATTTTCAGTCAAGTGCTCTACCAACTGAGCTACCGCGGCAACTGTAAAGAACATTCTAGCGCAACTCCCGGCTCTTGTCAAACTGTAGGCGTGCGTGTGCCCAAAAACGATTGCGACGGCCGAACCATCGAGGCGGCCGGGACACTGCCCTCAGGAGGCAGCCTCCAGGAAGAGGTTGCCCATCAGGAGGAATGAGCTCTGCGTCGCAGCCAACCCAGGTAACGTGGAACGATCTCGGTGTAGAGGCGGTAGCCGAACCGCTGGGCGGGAAAATCCCAGGCGCCCAGGCCACGGGCCAACTGCCCTCCCAACCCCAGCTTGAATCGGACCACTCCCCACATGGGATCCAACTCGTCCAGATTGTCGGGCGCTCCCCACAGATCATAGAGGGTGCAGCCAGCGGCCTTGGCGCGGCGGATGGCTTCCCATTGGAGCAGGTAGTTGGGCATCAGCTTCCGGTGACGGTTGGAAGAGGCACCATACATATACCAGGCCGTCGGGCCGAGGGCAAAGAGGATAAGACCGGCCACCGCCTCGCCCTCCACCTCGGCCAGCAGAAGATAGGCCAACCCCGCCTCCAAAAAGGTTCCCCAGGCATCGCGGTAGTAGTCAAAGGGGCGGATGGCAAAACCATCACGCTGGGCCGTCTGGCTATAGAGATGGTAAAAAGTGCCCGCGTCTGTGCTCGTGCCGTGGCGAATCGCCACACCTCGCCGTTTGGCCAGCCGGACGTTGTAGCGGGTCTTTTGCTTCATGGATGCCAGCAGCTCCTCCTCAGAGCGGGCCAGGTCGAGGAGCAGGGTATTGCGGAACTGGATCTGATCGTCGGAAAAACGCCAGCCACGTGACGTTAGCAGGCCAGCCATTGCCGGGGCGCAGGTCGGCCGGGGTGAGAAGGCAGGAACATCGCCAGGGTCATAGACGTCGGGATCCACCTTGATGAACAGGGCCTGCCTCTGCCGGGCCAACTGCTCCAGCTCCTCCAGGACGTGCCCGGCCAGTGGGACATCTGTCCAGTCGAGCACCGGCCCCTTGGGCACGTAGAGGATGGACACGGGAAGGCGGGGCAATCTTCGCTGCAACACCATGGCCGCAGCGACAGGGCGGCCACCATCCTGGAACAGCAGCCGGGTGGCTCGCCAGCCATGCCGCGACTTGACCTCGCCCCAGGCCCAGCTCTGGAGGACATGGGGATTGGGCAGTGCCAGCAGCGCGCGGGCCCAGCTTTGGCGGTCGTCGATCCTGACAGTTTGCATCAGCCTGCCTGCCTTTGCCGGAGCCAGCCCGCCGCCGTGGCGTAGAGCCGGTAGCGCAGGGGGGAATAGATCAGGTCCCAGGTGCCTACGGACCGCGCCAGCCGTCCGCCAAAGCCGCGCTTGAAGCGATAGACCCCCCAGAGACCGTCGCTCCGCCGGGTGAACCCGGCCTCGAGCGTTTCCTCATCCTCGTCGGGGACGCCCCATAGATCGTAGACCCGGCAACCCTGCTCCCGGGCCCAGAGCATCGCCTCCCATTGGAGGAGGTAGGTGGGCATCAGATTGCGATGCTCGTCAGACGAAGCGCCATACATATAGCAGGCGGTGGTTCCGTGGGCGGCGGCCAGGACGACCAGTCCGGCCAGGAGTTGGCCATCATACTCGGCCAGCAGCAGCTTGCCCTGGCCGGCAGGCACAAAGAGGCGATGGGCAGCTTCATAGTAAGCCTGGGTGTGGATGCCAAAACCATCCCGCTGGGCGGTGGCCTCCATGAGCCGGTAAAAGGCCGGCAGGTCGTCCTCGTCACCGGGACGGATGGTGACCCCTTTGCGCCCCGCCAGACGAACATTGTAGCGGGTCTTTTGCTTCATCCGTCGCAGCAGTTCGTCCGGCTCGGCGTCCAGATCCACCAGGATGGTGCGACGCGGTTGGACCGCCTGAGGGCTTGGTTGGAAGCCAAGCGATCTCAGCTTCTCGGCCAGGGGCGGGCTGTCCTCCTCGTCAGGCTCGATCTTGAGCACGATTGCACCTTGCTGCCGAGCCAGGGGCCGGATGGCCTCCAAGAGCGCCCGGAAAGACGGTAGAGCGTCATAATCGACCAGCGGCCCTTTGGGCACGTAGGCGATGGTACCCAACCCAGCGGGCAAGCGGCGGTATAGCACCTGAGCACTGGCGTCACCCACGGCCAGGCGCTGGACGCGCCAGCCAAAACCGGCCTTGAGCTCACCCCAGGCCCAGCTCTGCAGGAGATGGCCATTTGGCGCTGCGGCCACCAACCGATCCCAGGCCACCTGTTGGTCCGGACGTTCGAATAGCTTCAACGCGAGTGTCATGGCCAGATTATATCATGGCTGTGGTCGGCAGGGAAAAAAGCGCCAGACCGAAGCAGGCTTTGCGCGACCGGAAGCGACCGGTACCCATGACTGCCCCAAAGGTGCCGGTGGGAACCTGGATGCAGCCAAAGAGCCTGGTCCCAGGGAGCGCGCTTTGCCACCATGGCCGGTTTCTGTTATAATGCTGCAACAGGTTATGGGAGGCCTGCCAGGAAGCATCAAGCAAGATGCAAATCGTTGCTGCAGATGCCCCCCACAACGTGCTGCGGGATTGGGTGCCTTCGTCTTTGCTGGTGTGGGTGCATCACAGGAGATCAACCAAAGAGGAGGAGCAAAAATGTGGAAGGAGTTCAAAGAGTTCGTCAACCGAGGCGACGTAGTCGAATTGGCGGTCGCCGTCATCATCGCCGGCGCCTTTGGCGCTATCATCAGCTCGCTGGTCAATGACATCATCATGCCGCTGGTCGGGGTCGTCCTGGGCGGTGTCGATTTCAGCAGTCTCTCCATCCAAGTGGGCGAGGCCACGGTGCTGTATGGCAGCTTTATCCAGGCCATCGTGGACTTTTTAATCATTACCCTCGTCCTGTTCCTTATCATCCGCGGCTACAACAAGCTGCAGGCCGCGCGCGAGCAGGAGGCCAAGGAAGAACCCCCGGCCCCGCCAGAGCCCTCGCCTGAAGAAAAGCTACTGGCAGAGATCCGCGACCTGCTCAAGGCCAAAGAATAATCCCAACAGAGGAGCCACGATTCCATGAAATTGAAACGCATCTTGGTGCGCATTGCCGGCATTGCCTTGCTTATCGCCGGCATCGCCGGTCTGGTCTTTAGCGTTGCCGCCCTCGTCCTCCTGGGTCCTCTGGAGCGGAAGGTGGAAGCGGCTGCGTCAGAACAACTCGTGCTCATCGACCAAGCGCTCACGACCACGGCCGATGGGCTGGCGGTGGCCAGCACCTCCCTCTCCAGGGCGTCAACCGCCATCGGGTCTGTGGAAGGAACGCTGGGCGGGGTGGGCCAGACCATCCTCGGAACCGTCCCGGTTC
>JASFHU010000276.1:0-6124 GCA_050123055.1 Anaerolineae bacterium | reverse complement strand
CTACCCTCCACCCAATCTGCCACACTGACTCCCAATTGACTAGAGAGAGTCTAGCACGAAAGCCCTCACTTGTCAAACACGACACCGAGAAGGACAAGATGGTGGCCTCGCGTGCGTTATCATGTGAACCTTGCCTCCAGGTCTTCGGCCAGAGTAAAGACGATGATCCGTTCGCCCTTCTTGATGCTCATGTCGCTGTGCAAGCTAAGCGCCTGGATTCCAGTGAGTCGCTCGATCATCTCGCCAAGTATAGGGCGTGCTCCTTCGATGGGCCGGGTGCGAACCTCTTTGACCAGGTGATGTCCTTCTGGATCGGAGGCCAGTTTCTCTTCGGCTGGGGTCAGAACCCCGCGCAGGCGGATCAGAATCATATCCTGGAGGATCCAGGTTCGAACCCCTTTGGCACCACGCCCCAGGTGCTCCCGTTCGAACTGGGTAATGCTTGCCGAGATTTCAGCTTCTAGCTGACCCTTCCTCTGAATTCGAGATATGTTCGCTTCTCGCTCTATAGCTTCTCGAACCACATCAACAACCCCGTGCCCACGAACAACACGGCAGCCACCTTGCGCAAGACCATCTCGGGGATGAAGCGGGTGAGCAGTTCTCCTCCCTGTACGCCAGGCAGAGTGACGGCAGCCAGGGCAGCACCCGACAATTAGCGTCACGAACCTCAATGCATTGGATGTACATCTGGCCTCTCCCAATGAGAACGTCTTTATTGTATGATCAAGCCGTGACAATTCCAAGCAGCCGAGCCGCTAAGGCATGAATCCCAAACGCAAAGGCTCAAGAATCTCCCTCTTGCCCCAAACTCGCAACTACTACCAAAAAAGCCTCGATTGCTCACAATGCGCGTTGCATTCCTCTTCCCCGTAGCTCCGACATGAGGACTGATTTGCCATCGCCCAGAGACACAGATGCTACTACCTGAAACGATACTTGTAGACACCTTGTCAAGCGCAGAAGGTACACTGGACGGCTGGTGTGGCTTAGGCGAGCCCTCAATCCGCCTGCCGGCAACAGGACTCGGACCACAAGCACATGAGAAAGAGTCCGTGCGTCCGAACAGGTCAAGCTCGCCCGAAGTCGTGCACGAAAACGGGAGCTGTGGTATACTGGCCCTCAGTACGCCGCTGCCAGCGGCGGGCTCGAGTTCGACCATGAGGACACACAACAGAGAGACAGAACCTTTTGTGCTGCTGCGCACCAAGTTCCAAAGGCCCCGCTTGCGGCCAAGCCTTGTCTCACGGCCTCGATTGTTGGATCAATTGAATGCGTGCCTGAGGCAAAGTGGCTCTTCAAGAAGCGGCTACCAGAGTAGCTTGGGTCTTGCACACAAGCTGATCCTCGTCTCCGCACCAGCGGGATATGGTAAAACGACCGTACTGGGCCAGTGGCTCGATGACTGCTCCTATCCCAGCGCCTGGCTTTCCCTAGATGCTGGAGACAGCGAGCTGGCCGTATTCCTAACCTACTTCACGGGCGTTATTCAGACGGTGTACCCCGACGCCTGTCCGCAGATATCCAGCCTGTTGCAGAGCCATCAGATGCCACCGGCTGAGTACCTAGCGAACACGCTGACCAACGAATTGGCCGACCTGCCCGACAGGCTGCTACTGGTGTTAGACGATTTCCACAGAATCGAGGGCGAGGCTGTGCCCCAACTGGTCACATCGCTCCTTGACCATCTGCCGGCACAGGTGTGCCTGGTCATCGCCGCTAGACAGGATCCAGATCTGCCACTCGTCCGTCTTCGAGCGGGTGGCGAGATGGTCGAGCTCCGGATGGCCGATCTGTGCTTTACCGTGGAAGAGGTCCAGAACTTCTTGGAGCAGGCGGTTGGGGCAGAGTTGAGCGACGAGACCGTCAACGTGCTGGAACGGCGTACAGAAGGCTGGGTTGTGGGCTTGCGCCTGGCTGCCCTATCGCTTCGTGGTGCAAAAGACCCCTCAGCCTTTGTGCAAGCCTTTCAGGTCAGTGGACATCGCTACGTGATGGAGTACTTGGTCGGCGAGGTTCTCTCCCAACAGCCCCCAGCCATTCAGGACTTTCTCTTGCAGACATCGATCCTGGACAGATTCTGTGCACCACTATGCGACGCGGCATTGGACCGGCAGGACAGCGAGGTCATCCTGGAAGAACTGGACCGGGCCAACCTGTTTCTCGTGGCCCTCGACTTTGAGGGCAAATGGCATCGCTACCATCACCTGTTCCAGGAATTGTTGGCCCACAGGCTGCAAGCCAGGACACCTGGTGAAGATATCGCATCTCTGCACGCCAAGGCGAGTGCCTGGTTTGCCCGCAACGGACTGATCGAAGAGGCGATGACGCACGCCCTGGCTGCTGGCGACGCAACGGGCGCAGCCCGTCTGGTCGAAGGCAACTATCGCCAGGCGATCAACCGCTCTCAGTGGACACGGCTGAAACGGTGGGTGGAGCTTTTGCCCGAGAGCGTCATTGAGCAGAGACCAGGTTCGCTGCTGGCCCAGTGCTGGTGCCTTCACCGAGCGTTCAAACTGGAAGCTACCGTTCCACTCTTTGCGGCGGCTGCGGCGTTTCTCGAGGACCCTGAAGCCAGTGCTGAGCTGGATATTGATGAAGCAGAGCAACGGTACTTGCTTGGCGAGATCAATGGTCTGCGGAGCCAGGCACTTTTCTTCCTCGGAGGTTTTGAGTCCGGCCTGGCGTATGCTGAGGAATCCATGGCTCAACTGCCCAGATCATTCCCGTATGGGCACAGTGGGGCGCTGTTGTATTGGGCGCTGCATGCGCACGCGCTTGGCCGGGGCGAGGAAGCTACAGGCCGGCTGCACGAGACAATTCGGACCGAGCCCGGGTCCAGTCCGTTTACGATGCATCTCTACAACGGTTTGTGCTACAACTATCGATCCAATGCCGACTTTTCGAGGTTGTTACGGTCCGCGAACGACTATCTCAATTTCGCCCTGAAAGCGAACCTGCGCGAGAGTGAGGCTTTTGCCCACTACCATTTGGGTGTACTCCACTACGAATGGAACGAACTGGCAACGGCTCGCCAGCACTTTGAAGCAGCCATCAACCTGCGCTACCATGCCCACGAACTGAGCCTCCATTTCAGCTTGCTGGGTCTCGCCTTGGTCCACCTGGCGCAGGATCGACTCGGAGAGGCGCAGGCCAGCTTCGCCGCGGCGCGCGAGTTCGCGCAGGGGACGGAGAGCGAGTTGTTGCTGGCCAGTAGCCGTTCCTTCCAAGCGCGCCTGCTGTTGCTTCAGGAGGATCCGGAGCGGGCCGATCGCGAGTCATTAGCAGCCTATGATGGTTCCCAAGTCGAGCCGATGCTACTATTGGAGGTGCCGGCCCTAACCCGGGCCAAAGTACTCGTGGCCCGAGCCACGCCGGAGAGCTTGCGGCAAGCGACGGCGTTGCTGGATGAGCTTCTCGCTCATGCAGAAAGCACCCATTATACCTGGCGACAGATCGAGATCCTGGCATTGCAGACGTTAAGCCTGGCGGCACAGGACCACATCGACGAGGCATTGTCTCGCCTGGAACAAGCTGTAACCCTAGCCAGGCCGGGCCGACTGGTCCGCACCTTTGTCGATCTCGGACCAGCGCTGGCTGACCTCTTGGATCAACTGTGCCTAGATAGTAAAGCGCCGGACTATATCGCGCAGATTCTGGGAGCGTATCGGACGCGAGACCCTTCGAGGGCACTCAGGGCAGGCGAAGGTCTCAGGATAGACACCCAAGATCCGTTGTCGGTCTCTCGTCCTTCGTTCCCACCCGCCAGGGACACAACCGGCAGGTTGATCGAGCCGCTGACCGAACGTGAGCTAGAGGTCCTGGTGCTCCTCGGAGAGCGGCTGACCAATCCGGAGATTGCGCAGCGCCTGGTCATCTCGCCTCATACGGCCAAGCGACATGCGAGCAACATCTATCAGAAACTGAATGTCTCCAACCGCAGGCAAGCGGCCGCCAAGGCCCAGAGCCTCGGCATTTTGCCCCCCGCCTGAAGCCTCGAACTAGCAATTGGTAGTTATCAGAATACACCCCAAATAGGTCCCTTTGGGCCATGCGCCTCCGCGCAACATCAGGTATACTGACGCTGTGTGTCTGGGACGAATCTCAGTGCCCAGTTCCAACGTCGGCTGATCCGTGCAACAGCCGGCACGTGCAACGCGAGGAGGGCAGTGTTGGACGATCGACAAAGACTCAAGCTGCGCGAACCTTCTATCTACCTGATCCACATCCAAGGGTGTTTGGACGGGAACTGGGGAGACTATTTTGGCGGCGAGATAGTATGCTCCGACGATGAAGCCGGTCAACTTGCTGTGACCACTCTGCGCACCCCACCCATGGACCAGGCAGCGCTGGTCGGTCTCATCAGCCGCCTTCATGGATTGGGACTGCCGTTGCTATTGGTGGAACACGTATGTGTCGAAGATGCTCGTTCGTCCGTGAACCATGATCCACAGATGTAAGGAGGCGAACATGTCATGAAAAGCGGATCAGCAATTGCTGCACAACGGTGAGGGAATAATCAAAAAAGTAAAGGAGGGCAAAATGGATTTCGCAGAAATGAAAGCACAAGTTGAAGCTGCCCTGGCACAATCCAGGGAGGAAGAAGGCTATTCCCTGGGCTTGCAGGCGTTCAAGTATGGCTACCCGGCCATCGAGATGTACCGCAGTCGCTGGGAGTGGCACTATGACCAGAACAGCCCCAATTACAACAGCCCAGCGAATGTATTCGGCCACGCCCGCCGGGCAACTCACGAAGATACATTTGTGGTAACGCCCATTGTCGATGCCGTCTACTCGCGGGCCTTTGTAGACCTGTCCGATGAGCCGTACGTCATCGACGCTCCCGTAATCGACGACAGGTACTGGACCATTCAGTTCTGTGACTTTTACACCAACAGCTTTGCCTACGTCGGAGCGGGCCAGGGTGACACCGAAGGCGGTGCCTTTGTGCTGGTCGGCCCAAGTTGGCGGGGCGTATTACCTGAAGGGTTCAACCGCGCTCTGAAGTGCCCAACGCCGGTTGCCTGCCTACTGGCACGCGTGACGATCCTTGACGAGGACGAAGCGCCAGCGGTCGCGCTACAAAAACAGTTCAAGCTGACCCCTCTGAGCGTTTGGACGGGTGAGGCCAGCCAGCCCAAAGCGGTGCCCGCCCTCAAACCTTATCGCGATTTCAAGGGTGGAAACCCCCTAGACTTTTTCACCATGTTGAACTGGTGTCTGACCGAAAACCCGCCGCCCCCAGCCGATGCTGGGGTGATGGGTTTGTTTGAGCGCATTGGCGTTGGCCCTGGAATGGAATTCGAACCCGAAAACCTTCACCCATCTGTGGTGCGCGGCCTGGAACGCGGTATCAGGCAAGGGCTCAAGAGCATGATCTCCGAGATGCCGTTCTGCGTTCCCAATGTCAATGGATGGCTGATCCCGAATCCCAACCGCTCGGGCAACTTTGGCACCGACTTCTATTTGCGTTTGGAGACGGCTGAAATCGGGTTGCTGGCGAACGATGCGGACGAAGCACTCTACATCGGCTGCTTCATGGATGAGCACGGCGAACCCCTCGTCGGTGGCCGCAAATACGTCCTGCACTTTGACAAGGACCAGATTCCACCGGTTCGCCAATTCTGGTCCGTGACGATGTACACGCACCCGCCTGGTTTCCTGACCGAGAGTTCGACCAACCGCTATGTTATTGGCGCCCTGACACCGGGCCTCAAATACAGTGAGGATGGTTCCGTTGATATCTACATTCAGCGCGACCCCCCCAGTGCAGATAGAGTGTCCAACTGGCTGCCAACCACGCCTCCAGGTGAGTTGTTCCGCATGATTATGCGTTTGTATAATCCCAAGGGGCAGATCCTGAACGGGCTATGGAAACCGCCGGCAATCCAGCGAGTGGAGTAGTAGCAAAGATTCGAACAAGAACAAGATTAGGACTGGATGAGTCAAGGGGAACACAAACCCGGGAAAGCGTTCACCGGCGTTGTCGGTCGCACGTACGATCAATTCTGGCTGGCCTGGCCGAACCGCCCCGGGCCAAGAGCTTCGCCGATCACTCCAGAGTACAAGCAGCCGTTCGAGTTCACCGGCGACTTGATCAGGGACACCGAAGCCGAGATGCGCC
>JASFHU010000275.1:0-6126 GCA_050123055.1 Anaerolineae bacterium | reverse complement strand
TCCAGGTTGATCTCGAAAGGTTGCTTGGGCTCCGTCACATGACCTCCCTCGGCCTGAACCTAGTCAGTAGACCGCCATGGACCCGTAATCGCCTGCGCCAGATCCGCGATCCGGCCAAATCCGGCGTCCCTGCAGCCGCAACACGCCAGTAATCGACCAGTTTGGAGCGTTGGATTGCATTCCACAGATTATAGCTCATCGGGAAGGCACGGTCAAACCGTGTTTAGCAGAGAACGAGAAGGTCAAGGGAGGCTGTACAGCTTGCTATGACAGCTACTATTCGGCCGCACCACACCCAGGACAGATCATCATTAAACCATACTTGACATCATGCCACGAATGTGCTATCCTACTGTAAGTCAGTCATTGGGTAGGTCAGCAGAATGACATACCCGGGGAAACCGGTACCACTGAAAGTAACGAGTTACTTCCTGGTGGGTGACATGCCCGGGGCGGTCTATGTGAAGCGATCAACGTTCAATGTCGAGAACTCAAGTCTTCCAACACCCTGCGGAGGACGGCTCACAGTCGCGGCTCTTGCGCCAGACTACTGCCCGTCTGTGCCTGCCCAGGCACTAGCCCCATGTCACCGCGCAGCGACCCGCCCAGCGAGATCACTCTCGACCCAAGTACCCGGCGTCATCATCCGCCATTCCCCAGCAACACCGGATCACTTTCCCAGCCTCGCCGTTCTTCAGAACGACGATGATGTCGCCTCACACGATGCCTGCCCCCACAGTCTACCGAATCATCGATTTTGGACAAAGTTCCGGCCCGGACAGGCTCCCGATCTGGCATTGGTGAGACCAATACGAATTGCGCTCTCAGCCGGCTGGCCCGGCCCAACCGCTGACGCGGCAACCGAAAGGAGGGGAACCGATCGCAAAGAACGCACAGAGACGCTTATTGCCTGGCCAAATTGACCAAAACCATTCTGAAAAGAAGGAGAGGAAAAGATGAGCAAGAATCTGACGTGGAGACTGTTGGCGCTGTTGATCGTCCTGGCCGTGCTGGTCACGGCCTGTGGCGGGGCAGCGGAGCCGACGGCGGCCCCCGAGCCCACCGAGGCCGGCGAAGCCCCGGCACCGACTGAGCCACCGGCACCTGCCGAGGTACAGGACTTTGTCTCCTGGTACCAGTACGACCAGGAGAACGAGGACCCGGCCAACGACGAGGCGGTGGGCAATGCCTACCTGCGGGACACCATCCCCCAGTTCAACGAGGCCTATGCCGGCAAGTGGAACTGGATCAACGAGCCCAAGGCCTGGGACAAGATGGCGGCTGAGCTGGTGGCTGCGGTGCAGGCCGGCGGCGACGTGCCCGACGTCTACCATGGGGGCAACGCCGACCTCCTGAATTTCGTGCGCAATGGCGCGGTTCAGGACATCACCGACTGGGTCGCGGCCCAGGATTGGTATGCGGATATGGATCCCCAGGCCCTCGAGGCCTGTACAGGTCAGGACGGCCGGCTGTACTGCGTACCCATCGCCGAACAGCCGTTTGTCACCTTTGTGTGGAAGGACCACTTTCCCAACGGCTATCCCCAGACCCCGGAGGAGTTCCTGGCCGAGGCGGAGCGCCTGGAGGCCGAGGGCGTGGACATCATGACCTACTTTGGCTCGACCGACTTTGGCGGCGACGGCGCGGAGCGGGCGGTGTGGACCACCATCTCTGGCTTTGGTGGGACCTACGACGACGGCCAGGGCAACATGCTGCTCAACACGCCGGAGAACATCGCCGCCGTCGAGTTCCTGCGCGAGCTGGCGGTCAAGGGATACGTGCCCGAGGTGACCTTTGCCGGCGGCTTCATGGAGGAGGAGCCCTTCAAGGACGCTTCGGCGGCCTCTATCCCGACCGGGATCTTTGGCTACCGCTACATCCGCCCCCTGACGGCGCCCAACGGCAACCAGTACACCACCGAGACGGAGCAGGACATGCTGGACGCCATCGAGGCTGGCGACGTCATCCTGGCACCCTTTGTCGCGCCTGAGGGCCAGAAGCCCGGCTGTGGCCTGCAGGTCTCTGTCCTGTACATTCCCACCGGCGCCGAGAACGTCGACGCCGCCCAAGACTATATCACCTGGCTGATGACCGACCCTGAGCAGAACGTCGACTGGGTTACGCGGGCTGG
Organism: Anaerolineae bacterium; assembly: GCA_050123055.1. GTDB lineage: Bacteria > Chloroflexota > Anaerolineae > JAAYZQ01 > JAAYZQ01 > JASFHU01. The sequence continues at coordinate 3,995 of JASFHU010000275.1, read as the reverse complement.
GTCCGGCATCCCGGCGCTGGGGGCGACCTACAACCGCCCAGAGTTTGGGAGCAACTTCCACCAGCAGGCCAAGGCCGTTGTCGATGCCAGTGCCTGCCGCCCTGTCTTTGGCTCGCTGGACCGCTGGGACGAAGCCAAGGTCTTGATCATGAACGCCGTCTACAAGCTGGTCAAGGAGGACCCGACGGCCGACATCGCGGCAGAACTGCAAAAGGCACAGGACGAGTACAACGCCGGCAACTAGGTTTCGAACCTGAGGTGTCGTACACCTGCTGAATCGTTCGACAGGGTGGCGTGGCAGCCAGCCACGTCACCCTGTCAATCACCAAGCAGGAGCGTTGTCGAAGCGCAAGATTGCCTGGGACCGGTCAGCCTGGGAAGGCTTGCCAACCGCCCGGCACGCCCTGACTGCTGAAAGGTTGGGATACCCCTATGATCCAAGCATGGAGGCGGCGCAGAAAACAGAGTCGCACCGACAAGTGGTTGCCCTTTTGGTTGATCTCACCGACCATCATCGTCTTGCTCATCGTCCAGGTCTATCCCGCCATCTATACCGTCTGGTTGAGCGCCCAGGAACGGACGCCGGAAGGCTGGATGCCCGTGGGCTTGGATAACTACCAGCGCATCATGGCCACCAGCATGTTCCGCGAGGCGGTGGGCCACACCGTCGTTTTTCTGATCGGTTATGTAGTCATCACCCTGAGTCTTGGCTTTCTCGTCGCCTCCATCCTGAACCGCAAGCTACGCCTATCGGGCTTGTACCTGACGCTGCTCTTCATCCCCTGGATCCTGGCCGACATCCTGGTCGGCATCGTCTTTCGCCTGCTGGTCGTGCCGGACTATGGGGTGCTATCCGGGTTTCTGGGCAATCCCGCCATCTTTCCGCCAAAGGGTCTCTCCATCCTGACGGCACCAAGGCCCAGTCCCTGGCTCGGCGAGTTCCCTTTCCCGCCATCACCAGCCATGATCTACCTCATTTTGGCCGCGGCCTGGCGCGCCCTGCCCTTTATCACCCTCTTACTCCTGGCCGCTCTGCAGACCATTGCCAGCGAGGTGATCGAAAGCGCCCGCATCGACGGCGCCAATAGCTGGCAGGTCGCCCGCCGCATCACCATCCCCCTGATCCTGCCCACCCTGGTCGTGGCCCTGTTCAGCCTCATCCTGGGCGGCATGAACGGCGTGGGCATGGTCTTTAGCCTGACCGGCGGCGGTCCGGGCACCGCGACCCACGTCCTGAGCTACCACCTGTATACTCTGGGCTGGCTTCGACTTCGCTTTGGCCAGGCCGCAGCCCTGGCTCTGATGATCGCCCTCGTCAACTGGCTGCTGATCGGCGGCACGATGCGTTTGACCCGCGTGGACGAAAGGACTGCCTAATATGGCCAAACTTCGCTCACCGTCACGCAAGACATGGGGCAGCCTGCTCCTCAATGGAATCATGATCACCATCCTGTTGGCCGCCATGGCGCCCATCGTCCTGATCATGATCATCTCCTTCAAGGATCAGCAGGACACCATCCGCAAGCCACCGGTGCTCTTTCCCTGCGACACCGAAACCGATCCCTTTGATTGGGGCGCCTGCCGTTGGGCCGTGGAGGGCTACGAGCGGGTGTTGGCCCCTAAACCAGCCGACTCTCTGTTGGGCTTTGCCCTGACAGGCAAGATGTTCCGCATCTACGTGCCCAACACCCTGCTCTATGCTACCGTTACAGCCTTTGGGGTCACGATCCTGGCCGGCATGTCGGGCTTTGCCTTCTCCCGCTATCGCTTCCCGGGACGGGGCCTGATGCTGGCTGCCATCCTGGCCATCACCGGCGTCCCCCTGCTAACCAACCTCCTGGCCCTGTACCAGATGGGCGTCATCCTGCGCAAGTCGGCCTTCCCCTTCAACGACCGGGTCTTTCTGATCGTCGTCTACCTGGGATTCTTTTTGCCGTTGAGCGTCTGGATCGCCAAGGGCTTTTTCGACACCATTCCCCGTGACCTGGAGGAGGCAGCCCTCATCGACGGTGCTTCGGCCCTGGGCGCCCTGCGGCACGTGACCATGCCGGCGGCCCTGCCGGGCCTGGCAGCCATCTTTTTGCTGACCTTTGTCAACGTCTGGAATGAGTTCCTGGCCGGCTATCTGCTCGTCTCCAAGAACGAACTCAAGCCGGTCATGTTTGGCCTCTATGAATTCCTGGGGGCCAACATCATCAACCTGCAGGTCATCGCCGCCGCTTGTGTGTTGATCGCCTTGCCCATGGTTGTCGTCTTTCTAGTTGCCCGGCGCTCCTTCTTTATGGCCATGGTCGAGGGCGCGGTCAAGGGCTAGCCCTTTCGCGTGACGGTGAATCTGTGGACGGTGCGACCTGTCCTGAGCGTAGCCGAAGGATCCTCGGTCTGGACATCGGCACGACTTCTACCAAGGCAGTCCTCTTTGACCGGTCCGGGGCCGAGGTGGCAACGGCGGAGCGGGCCTACCGTCTGCGCACCCCCCAACCCGGTTGGGTCGAGCAGGATCCGGACGAGGTATGGCAGGCCCTGCTCCACGTCCTGCGCTCGATCGTCGACCGCACAGGTGTAGGGGCGCCGCCGCGTGGGCGCCCATTGGCCCTGGCCCTCGCCGCCCAGAGCGGCTCGCTGCTTCCGGGGCGGAAGGATGGCTCCTCCGTCTCGCCCATCATCACCTGGTTGGACGGTCGCACAGAAGGATTGGTCAGTCGCTGGCAGGCAAAGGGTGTCGAGTCCAAGGTCCGGGCCATCAGTGGCTGGCACCTCTACCCCGGTCTCCCTCTGCCTACCATCGCCTGGCTGCGCCAGCACCAGCCGGACGTCTTTGGCGCCGCCGAGCACTATTTCTCGGTCAACGATTTCCTGGTCCATCGTCTGACGGGCCGTTTCTGCACCAACCCTTCCAACGGCGGCGGCATGCAGTTGGTGGACGTCGCCACCGCCGACTGGAGCGCCGATCTGTGCGCCCTGGCGGGCATCGAGCCGGAGCAGCTCTCGCCCATCCGCCCCACTGGCGCTGTCGTCGGCCTCATCAGGCCGGAGGTGAGCCGCCTGACCGGCTTGCCTGCCGAGACGGTGGTGGTCAACGGTGGGCACGACCAGGGCTGCACAGCCCTGGGCCTGGGCGTGACCTCACCGGGCAGGGTATTGCTGGGCTGTGGCACGGCCTGGGTCATCACCGGAGTGACTGGCACCCCGGACATCACCGAGCTGCCACCGAGCCTGGACCTGAACTTTCACCCTGCTCATCAGAGCGGGCGCGTGCCTGGCTGCTGGGCGGTGTCCCAATCGCTAGGCGGGTTAGGCGCCTCGCTGGAGTGGCTGCTGCAACGTTGCTGGCCAGCGGTGGACCCCGAGTCGACCGCCCGGGAGGCCGGCGACAGCCGGCATGTGGCCTTTGCCGCCCTGGATGCCGAGTTGGGCCAGACCACGCCGGGGGGCGGCGGCCTGTTCTTCCTGCCCCTGACTGGCGGTCACAGCACCCCGGCCGGGGATCAGCGCGGGGCGCTGTGGGGCCTGCGGCTGGATCACACCCGCGCCGACATGGCCCGCGCCGTCATGGAGGGAGCGGCCTACGAGCTGCGCTGGGCGCTGGAGCCAATCCGGCGGGCCGGGATGCCCATCGAGCGGATGTGGATGATCGGCGGGGCGGCACAAAGCCCGCTATGGCCGTCCATCGTGGCTGACGTCACCGGGGTCCCGCTTTCCCTGCCCCAGGCCAGCCCTGCCCGTCCCGAGCGGAGGCGAGGGAAGCAAGGCCGAGAAGGCACCCACTGGCCGGCCGTCGGCGCCGCCATCCTGGCCGGTGTGGGCAGCGGCGCCTATGAGAGCATGGCAGAGGCACAGGCGCGCTTTCAGCGCCCGGAGCGCCAGATCAAGCCGGATCGAGCGAGGATATCCATCTACGACGGATATTACTCCACCTATCAGCAACTCGCCGACCAGACGATAGCAGCTCAAACCCAATGTCCTGGCTGATTGTGGTAACCGGACGTCCAGCC
>JASFHU010000274.1:0-6136 GCA_050123055.1 Anaerolineae bacterium | reverse complement strand
ACATGACGATGGCCTTGGTCTCAGGGTCCTGTTGGAAGAGCTGGATCACCTCTGGGTGGGGCAGGCCGACCACAGCGTCACCACCCACGTGGACCAGGGTGGTCGCGCCGATGCCCGCCTGGGCCAGATAGTAGGCCGTACTGGAGGTCATGCCTCCGCTGCGGGAGGTCACGCCCACCGGCCCGGGGAAGAACCAGGCGCGGGCCGAGGCCGCCCGCCCGCCGATCATGCCAACCACTGCCTTGTCTGGGCTGAGCACGCCCAGGCAGTTTGGCCCCACAAACCGGGCTTCCGCCTCCTTGGCCGCCTTGGAGATGGCCAGTACGTCCCAGATGGGCACCCGGTCGGGGATAATAACCAGCAGCTTGACGCCCGCGGCAATGGCCTCCAGAGCTGCAGATTTGACGATGGGAGCCGGGATATATAGAACCGAGACGTCTAGAGGTCCTGACTTTTCCCATGCTTCCTGGACGGTATCAAATACTGGCACCCCTTCGACCTCCTGCCCGCCCTTGCCCGGCGTGACGCCCGCGACGACGTTGGTGCCGTATTCGCGCATCAACTTGGTGCGCGCCATGCCCTCGCGCCCGGTGATACCCTGCACGAGAACTCGCTTGGTCTGGTCAATTAGAATAGACATCGATTCTGTCTCCTTGATGATGTTGCTGGAAAAGGGAGGAGGTCGCACCTTGCCAGATGCGCTGCATCCTCTGCCATCTCAGCCTATGGTGGGGGCGCGCCTGGCGCACACTCACCGCGGAAGAAAGCCCACTCTTCGCACTCCGACCCATCGGGAAAGATGCAGTATCCGGCCGTGCCGCTAGCATCGGTGCGTAGCTCCAACTTGTAGCCCTGTTCCTCGCAAAAGACGGAGGCTGGGTTCGGCAGTCCGATCGGCGATTCGAACGAAGCGGACGGCGGCGTAGCAAGCGGCGATTCAGACGGTCCCTGGTCCGGGGTAGCTGCCGGCAGCCCCTCGGTGGGAATTGCAGGAGGAACGTTCGTAGGCATGGGCGTAGGTTCCGCACCGCAGGCAGTGATGCAGAGCATCCCTGCGGCGATTGCTATTAGGAAAACTCGCTTCATGCTTGTCTCCCTTGAGGCCAGTGACTGTAACACAAATGCTGCCATCGGCCACAGATTCCTTGTACGGTCCTCCCGCTTCCCACTATTGGTCCAGGCCCGGGATTGGCAGGTCGATCTTGCCGCCGCCAGCGCCCTTGAAGGTGCAGTCTATCTCGCAGGCCAGGCACTCGATGCAGCGACCCTTTTGAGCTTCTTCCTTGCTGATGTTGAGGATCGGCAGACCCTCGCCGTCGAGCGACAGGATCTCGCGGGCGCACTCTTGCACGCAGATCTTGGATTCGCAACCCGCACAGATACTGTGGTCGTAGGTGATCGTGCCGCCCGTGACCGTCTCAAACTGGTAGAGGCGTGGCTCTCCGGCCCCCTCCGGCTCAGGTCGTGTCCTGGGCTCGACGCGTACCCCCTCCTGGATCAATTCGTGGAGGCGTGCGGCGCAAAAGTCAGGCGAGTCGTCCTTCTTGTACCCCTCTACCGGCGCTGGTATCCAGCCGTTAAGCCATTCCAAGATCTCGACAGCTTTGTCCTCGCTGTTGCCGCCCAGGCGGATGACCACCGGGACGTCGATCTGTGCTTCCAGAAAGGCCTTGACAAAGCCACGTGCCGAATGGAACTGCTCCTGGCTGGCCACACCCGACCCGGAGCCAAAGTAGCCGTCCATCGGCCCCGAGGCCAGCACAATGCGGGCGGCGCGGTAGACCTTGCTGGCCGGCGGGTTTCCGCTGGTGTCCACAAAGGTGGCCAGCTTGTAACCCTGCCGCATCACGGCATCCATGCTCATCATCGAGCCGCCGCCGCCTGCGCCATGAAAGCCCACATAGCCGTCGCCCTTCTGAAAACCCTCAGCCATCTGGATAAAGTAGAAGGTGCCACGGTAGTCGTTGGCCTCCACGTCGTAGGCGGTTTTTTCCAGCGCCGTGGGCGGGCGGTCATACTCGCGCGCGATGGCGATGCCCAGGTCTTTGTGGCGAAAGACGCCGTAATCATCCACCGTGACGCGGCAGTCGGCCGCCATGAGGCTGCCATCGGACAGTTGCACCAGGGGGTTGATCTCGGCGGCGCGGGCATCGTACTTGAGTGCCAGCTTGAACAGGTTCATCAGCACCCCGCCCAGCCTCAACTGCAGCTTGCCGCCAATCCCGGTGCGCCGTACCAGGTCTCGCGCCTGAAAGTCCAGCAGGCCGGTGGTGACGTCCACGTGCATTCGGGCCACCCTGTCCGGGTTTTCGGCCGCGATCTCTTCGATACCGGTGCCGCCCACGCTGGAGAACATGATCAACGGCTGTTGGGCAGCGTCGTCGATGATCACGCCGGCATAGAACTCGCGGGCGATCTCAACCCTCTCCTCGACCAGGACCTGCTCGACGGTGAAATTCTTGACCTTCATGCCCAGCATGTGCCGGGCGGCCTCCTCAGCTTGGGCGGGATTGCTGGCCTTCTTGATACCCCCCAGGCCGGCCCGGCCGGTCACCCAGGCCTGGGCCTTGACCATTACCTCCCCTCCCACATCTTCGGCGATATGGCGGGCTTCCTCAGGGGTGCGGGCCACGTCACCTTTGGGAATCGGGATCCTGAACTGCTGAAGCAGTTCCTTTCCTTGATACTCGTGCAATCTTGCCATGGTTACCTCTCACCCTCTGCAATCATATCCTTTGCCTTCAGCGCTCACAGGTTGTACTCGATGCTCAAATCGGTGGCGATCTGCTTCAGGCTGCCTTCCACTTTGGCTTCCAACGGGATGCCATGTTCGCTGCGCTGGTCGGCCATTTCAAATTCCTTTTCGCCGTGGACATAGATCCGCGCTGCGCCCTCGGCCCGGTTGCCGCCCTTGAGTTCGCGGACAAACCGGTCCATGTCCGCCTTGAAGCCCTCCGCCGGGCGGAATGCATCCAACCGCCAGGCGCCAAAAAAGTGCCCCAGGTCGGCGGGCAGAGGTTGGCCATCGCTGTCCTTGGGGTAGACCGAGGTCAAAAAGGCCGCGCCGGGTAGCACCGCCGAGAGGATCTCGACCAACAGGCCCATGCCGTAGCCCTTGTAGCCGCTGAACTCCTCGCCAGCGCCGCCCAAGGGCAGCAACCCCCCGCCGGCCCGCTTGACAAAGTTGTCCAGCACCTGGGCCGCATTGGTGGTGGGCACACCACGCTCGTCGGTGGCCCAGCCCAGGGGGAGCGACTTTTCCTGGCGGTTGTAGACCTCCAACTTGCCTCGCGGAACCGTGCTGGTGGCCATGTCCATCACAAAGGGGCGCTCCTCGCCTGCGGGTACAGCTAGGGCGATGGGATTGGTGCCGTACATGGCGTCGCGTCCGAAGGTAGGCACCACCAGCACGGCGGCATTGGTGGTAGAGATCCCGATCATGTCCTGCTCGAGGGCCATCATAGCATAGTAGCCGGCAATGCCATAGTGGTTGCTGTTGCGCACCGTGGCAAAGCCGCAGCCGTACTCCTTCGCCTTTTCGATGGCCCGCTTCATCGCTCGGTGGGAAACTGGCTGGCCCAGTCCGGCCCCAGCGTCAAAGGTGATTGTGGTTGGTGTTTCGACCACGATCTCTTCCTCCGGCCGGGCTAGCATGACGCCATCCCGCAACCCATTGACATAGCGTGCCAGCCGTGCCACACCGTGCGAGTCGATGCCTCGCAGGTTGGCGCGCACCAACACGTCTGCCGTGATCCGGGCATCCTCGCTGGACACGCCCGTCGCCTCAAAGACCCGTACACAGAAGGCCAGCAATTCCTCAGCTCGAACTGTGCTTCCGATTTCTGCCATCGGTTTTGTCCTCCTCTTCCCGATCAGGTTAAGGTTGAGAGCACGGCCTGGCTACAATCTGCACCAGAGTGCCAGCCTGCTCAAATCGCTTGAGGCTGCGCTCCGTGCTTGAGCGTACCTGTCCGTGCCCGAAATACAAAAAGGAGGCTGCCAAGGTGGCCTTGGCTGCCACTCTGGTGCCCCCTATCAGGATCGTGCGTCACTTAGTGGCTCCATCGCCATGACTCAATTTGCGCTTGGTAAGCAAGGCTAGGGCTGTCGGAACCGCTCTTCCAGTTCCTCGAGCATGGCTGCCGCTTCGACCAACTTGTCTAGCGGGTTCTCCTCACCGCGGAAGTAGCGATAGTCGCAAGGCATGATGTCCAGCGCCTGGAGTAGGTCATTGTGGTAGGCCCGCACCGTCGAGGGGCTGACACCGTAGAGATCTGCGATCTCGCGCTGGTTCAGTTCCAAGAAGTTGACCTTGCGGATGGTGTAATCCAACGCTGAGGCCCAGGTCTCCGGTTTGCGAATCACCAGTGGATGACGCCCCAGGCAGATGCGGTATTCCATCCACATCTGGACGGCGGCTCCGACAATCTCCAGCGGCACTCGCTGGCGCGTCATCTGCTTGGTTAGCAGGGTCTCGACGTCGTCCATCCCCCCGGCAAAGAGTTGCTCAAACCGCTCCGCGAGACTGTTGTTGGGCTCAAATCGGATGTAAGAACCCAGGGCGCGCTTTGCGCTGTCAAAGTCACCGCTACGGGCCAGGGTACGGGCCAGGTTGAGGTGGTGCTCGGCCTCCTCGGGGTTGAGCCGGATCGCTTCCTTGAACGATGCGATCGCTTCGTCAATGTCCCAGCGCTCGTACTGCTGCAAGCCCAAGCTGTTGGCCTTGCCCGCCTTTTGCCGTGCAGCCGAGGAAGTGGATCGCTTTTGTGCCATGCTCTATCCTCCAGGCCTTGCATCAACGGGTCTTATTATAGCATGGTCCATTGACAAACAGCAACTTTGCGCTAGACACTGGCTGGTGCAGGCGCTACCTGTTCGCTTTCGGTCTCCAGAACGCATTTGAGGGCCGTGATCGATACCTCGAGCATGGCAGGATCCGGCTCCCGCGTCGTGAGCTTCTGCAAGGCAAGGTTGGGAGTGGCGATGGCGCGGATGAAGGCATTGTCCCGATGTCGGCTGGTGAAGCGGATATACTCGTAGGCCACGCCGGCCACCACCGGGAGCAACACAATGCGCGACAGAATGCGGAGCGCCATTGGAGGACGGCCCAGCAGGGAAAAGATCAGGATAGAGATGACCATCACCGATAGTAGAAAGGCTGTGCCGCATCGAAAGTGGGAGGTGGAGTGCTGGGCGACGGCCTTAGGTGTCAGCTCTGCGCCCGATTCGTAGGCATTGATGGTCTTGTGTTCCGCGCCATGATAGGCAAATACCCGCCGGATGTCGGGCAACCGGCCGATGGCCCAGATGTAGGCCACGAAAATCGTCAGCCGGAGCACCCCCTCTATGACGTTGCTCAGGAAAGCGGATTCGATGTAGCGATCGATGACCCCGACCAGCAACAGCGGGCCGACAAAAAACAGGCCAATAGCGATGACGAACGAGACCGCTACTGTTCCCCAGGCAATGGGACCACTGAACTCGACCTCTTCCTCGGGGCCTAGCGATACCTCGGCCGAGTACATCAGGGTGCGGATGCCTAACACCAGGACATCCCAAAGGCTCGTCAGGGCACGCAGGAAGGGAATCTTGCTCACCTTACCCGTATAGACGTTGGCGTTGAGCGGCTCGGTATGGGTGACAATCTCGCCATCGGGCTGGCGCACGGCTACGGTCATCGATTTGGAGCCGCGCATCATCACCCCTTCCATCACGGCCTGTCCGCCATAGTTCAGTTTTCGCTTTTCCTCACTCATGTTGACGCTCTGTTCTCCACTCTTTTTGTCCGGCAAACGGCTCTCTGATTTCTATCTTTGGAACCACTGACCAGTCGAAATCGTTCAGCCGACCAGCTCCCAGTCTCTCCACGTCAGCCAGGCAACGGGTTACCCCCGACAGCAGTTCCGCGACGTCCACGCCCATGCACAGCGGAGCAAAGGGCTCCAGGTACTTGCTGCCCCGCCTGAGCAGTGTCACCACCGGACGATAGCGCTCCGCCCGCAGGTGGTGGAACGCCACGCCGATCTGCAGAATACCCTGGTAGAGGCAGCGGATGGGGCGCCGCTCTATCAACCAAATCTCCTCGAGGCTTTCGTGGCATTCAAAAAACTCGCCCCGATTGAATTCCTCTATACCC
>JASFHU010000273.1:0-6139 GCA_050123055.1 Anaerolineae bacterium | reverse complement strand
ACCACCTCAGGCTCCTCCGCGCCGCACGCGCCCAGTGCTAGCGACACGACCAGCACGATGACCAGCGCCAACGTCCCTTTTCTTGACATCGCTGTCTCCTCCCCATATTTCTTTGGCGCAGCCCGGACGAGATTCCCGGACCGCCTGACCGATAGGTACCCGCACCACTGTGCAAGGATGGCTAGACTATATCACGAAAGGAAGCCTTTGTCAAAGACCGCAAGCCCCTTTCTGCTCTGACCCAGCTCTCCTACGGCAAAACCCCAGACCAGATGCGAACGGTCTGGGGTCTCGGCGGTTTCAGAGTGACGCTTGCAGTGACACAACAAGTGTCACTAGCTGGTAGATCTGGCTGCCTGTTCCAGACGGTCCAGCAGTTCAACCAGCTCCGGGAGATCTGCCAACGCTGCGCTGCGCTGCTCCCGAGCCTTGGCGAAAAGCTCGAGGCTCTGTGTGGGATCTTCGCGCGGCATCTGCACCTGCCCGGCGACCATCAGCCCGCCCAAAAGTAGCGGCAGATAGAGGAATTCCGGTGGCAGCGCTCCGCCCCGCTCGACGCGGTCGGCGATCAGGTCGGCCACCGCCAACTGCTCCTCCATGCTCCAAACGTCACGGTTGAGGCGCTGGCGCAACATCCCAAAACTGAGGGAGGTGGCCAGCCGCGCCATGCGGGCATAGTCGGCCCGGACCACCAACATCACCGGATCCTTGGTCATCAGATTGTAGCGATAGGCCAGTGCGTAGGCCGGGATCAGTATCGCGTCTTGGCCCAGTGGTTGCTTCATGAGGTATTCAACTGTGTAAGTCAGGATCTTGGCCAAAAAGATCGCCTCGCCGATCTGCAGGGGCAGCGAGGCGTCCTTGAATCGCTCCTGACTCTCCTCCAGGAAGGCCACATATAGGGCCTCGCGGGTCAATTGCGGGGTGAGGTAGAGTCGCTGGTCATTGACCTGTTGCCGGGCCTTGCCATAGATGGGCAATTCGTCGACGGTCCAGTGGGAAAGGTAGGTCGGTGTCAGGTCGGGAGCGGGATTGGGCTGCGCTGGGCCGCTGACCTCCAGGGATAGGGCCATCTCAGGTCGCCCCTGGGCCGCATACTCCAGTCCCACCGTCGCCGCCAGGGCCATGCCGGTGGTAAAGCTCAGCAGCGTCTCGCCGAGATGTCCCTCGCTTTTTTCGCCGCGAACGAAAAGCCCGTGACGCTCAGGCTTGACGCCGATCTTGGTGGACAGGGTATAGTCCGCCGACAAGGTATCGGCACCGCAGGCGATGGGGATGGCCACCTCGCCCACCTCGGCCGCTTCCAGTGGCACATCGGTGCGCTGTTGGATAATCGAGAAGGTCGGGGCAGGCTTGGTGGGCAGGTTGACAAAGATTGCTACCTCGGCAGGTACGGCCCAGCAGCTCTGCAGCCAGATGCGCAGGTTGGTGGCCTCGCCCGGGGCGATGGACGGGGAGTCCAAGGCCATGACATAATGAACACCGCTCACCTCAAACCGCCGCCGGGCTTCGACCAGGTCACCCAGCACATCGGGATACTCGCTGCTCATCACACCTCCCTGTGACCCTTGCTGGAGTGAGTATACCCGTGGCTGGGCTGATTGTCAAGAAGCGGATTAGAGGCGCAGAGAATGAGTCTGTCCCGGCCCCGTCATCTCGTACCCAACCGTTCCTTCAGCTTGCCCACTGCAACAGACAGGGCGTAATACTCTTCCAGCGGCGAGACCATCCGCGCCCTCAGCGCGCCGAGGGCCTCTTCGTCGCCGATCTCGCCGAGCACCTGGATGGCCATGAGGCGGTCATCCAGGTGCTGACTGGAGAGCTTTTCCATCAACTCTGGGATCTGTACGGCTGCCTGGACCTTGGCGTCCTCGCTCATCGTGCTAGAATGGGTAGCCCTTTGCCCCTTGGCAGCCCTTCAGCGCCGCGATCTCGCCACAGTGGGCGTTGATGTGCCAGATGACAAAGGTCTGCACCAACTCGCCCAGCTTCTGTTCGCCGACTGGGGTCTCCAGGGTGCGCTCCAGATCCTCAGGCGCGAGCGAACCCAGCCAGGCCTGGGTGGCCTCTGCCAAGGCCTTTGCGTACTCGCCCAGCACGGGGAGATCCACCCGGATGGCTTGCATGTAGGCCAGCCAGTCGCCGCCGTGCTCAGGCTCAGGGATAGAGGCAGTCAGCGCCTTCTCCCCCCATCCAGCCGTTTCGCTGAGGGGTTCCTGATCCCTGCACCACTTGTGCACGATGTGGTCCACACTGGAAATGACATGCCAATAGGTGGCCCCGATGGGGTTGGCGATTCCCGGGGGCAGCCAATCGGCCTGCTCCTGGTTCAGATCGGCGGTCACCTGCCCCAGGATGCCAAAGGCGTTCCCCAGGGCGTACTGGGTCAATTCGATGGTATTCATGCTCTTTCCTCCTTTTTTAGAGTATCTTTTTCAAGAACTGCCCGGTATAGCTGGTGGCTGTCTGTACTATGGCCTCCGGCATGCCTTGCGCGACGATCTGCCCGCCACCGTCGCCGCCTTCCGGTCCCAGGTCAATGATCCAGTCGGCGGTCTTGATCACGTCCAGGTTGTGCTCGATGACGATCACCGTGTTGCCAGCGTCGGTTAGGCGGTGGAGCACGTCCAGCAGTTTCTGAATGTCAGCAAAGTGCAGCCCGGTGGTTGGCTCGTCCAGGATGTAGACCGTGTCGCCGGTAGAGACGCGCGAGAGCTCTTTGGCCAACTTGACGCGCTGGGCTTCGCCGCCCGAGAGGGTGGTAGCGCTCTGCCCCAACTTGATGTACCCCAGGCCAACGTCGGACAGCGTCTGCAGCCGGCGTTGGATCTTGGGGATATTGCCAAAATGTTCCAGGGCCTCATTCACGTCCATATCCAGGGTCTCGGCGATGTTCTTGCCCTTGTAGCGGATCTGCAGGGTCTCGCGGTTGAATCGGGTGCCGTTGCACAAGTCGCACCGCACCCAGACGTCGGGCAGAAAGTGCATCTCGATCTTTTTCTGGCCGTGTCCCTGGCAGGCCTCGCAGCGTCCGCCCTTGACGTTAAAGCTAAAGCGCCCCGGTTTGTAACCCCGCGCCTTGGCCTCCGGCACCTGGGCATAGATATCGCGGATGTTGGTATAGACGCCAACGTAGGTGGCTGGATTGGAGCGGGGCGTGCGGCCGATGGGCGACTGGGTGATGTTGATCGCCTTGTCGACGTGCTCCAGCCCGGCGAGGCCGTCATGGTCCCCTGGCTTCTGGGATGCGTTGTGCAGCTCCTGTGCAAGCGCCGGGTGGAGGGTCTGGGCCACCAGCGATGATTTCCCGCTGCCCGAGACCCCGGTCACGCAGGTGAACAGCCCCAGCGGGAAACGCACCTCCAGGTCTCTGAGGTTGTTCTGACGCGCCCCCGATAGGATCAGCCACTGCCCGTTGGTGGGTCGCCGCTGGCCGTTGGGCGAGGCGACGCGGAGCTTGCCCGACAGGTACCTGCCGGTCAGGGAGCTGGGGTCGCTGGTGATCTGCTGTGGGGTGCCCTCGGCGACTATCCAACCACCCAGGACGCCGGCCCCCGGCCCCAGGTCGACCAGCCAGTCGGCACTGCGCATGGTCTCTTCGTCGTGCTCCACAATGAGGACCGTGTTGCCCATATCGCGCAACTGCTGGAGCGTATCCAACAGCCGCCGGTTGTCACGCTGGTGCAGCCCGATGCTCGGCTCGTCGAGGATATAGAGTACGCCGACCAGTCCGCAGCCGATCTGGCTGGCCAGGCGGATGCGCTGCCCTTCCCCCCCCGACAGGGTCGGCGCTGAGCGCTCGAGCGTCAGGTAGTGCAGCCCGACGTTGAGCATGAACTGCAGTCGCTCGCGTATCTCCTTCAGTACCTCCTCGGCGACCGTGAGCTGGTCGTCGGTCAGCGCGTGATCGACCTCCCGTGGCTGGCCATCTGGGCAGCCGATCTGGGGGGGCGAGCTGTCGACTGCTTCCTCTGTGTTCGGCCAGAGGCTTTCTATCCAGGCCAGCGCGTCACAGATCGACATGCCGGTCACTTGCTGGATATTCACCCCGGCGATGGTGGTCGCCGTCGCCTCTGGGCGCAGCCGGTGGCCCTGGCAGGTAGGGCACGGCTGCTGGCTCATAAACTGCGTATACCAGCGGCGCATGTATTCAGATTTGGTCTGCAGGTAGCGGCGGCGGGTCCCATTGACCACCCCCTCCGTCTCCCACTCGCCCTGCCACGAACCCCGATCGCTCTCCGAGCTCCAGACAACCCTGACGCCGCCAAACAGGATCGCCTGGCGGCACTCTTCCGACAGATCGCGCCACGGAGTGTCCAGGTCGTGGTTGAACTGGGCCGTGATCTGCTGGGCCGAACGGTAGATGCCGGAGGACTTTTTCTTGCGCACTTCTCCCCAGGGGCGGACCGCTCCCTCGGCCACCGACTTGTCCGGGTCGACAAATAGATCTGGGTCGAACTCGAACTTGGTTCCCAGGCCATTGCATGCCGAACACATGCCGTGGGGTGAGTTAAAGCTGAACATCTGGGGCGTCAGTTTGGGAAAGCTGATTCCACACGCCGGGCAGGCGTTCTGCTCGGAGAAGGTGAGCATGTCGCCATCCATCACGTCGACAAAGAGCAGGCCGTCGGCAAGTCGCAGCGCCGTCTCGACCGAGTCGGTCAGCCGCGCCATCAGATCGCCATTCCCGCCATCCTGCGCTCCAGGGTCCCTGTCCGCCAAGTCGGTCTCCGATACGGCCAACCGGTCGACCACAATCTCGATGTCGTGCTTTTTTGTCTTGGCCAGGTTCACACGCTCCGCCAGGTCTAGCGGCACACCGTCGATGCGGGCGCGGACGTAGCCGTCGGCCTGGGCTTGTCTCAAGACATCCTCGTGGGTGCCTTTGCGGCCGCGCACCACCGGGGCCAGGATCTGGAAGCGGGTCGCTGGGGGAAGTTGTGTGATCTGGTCCACGATCTGTTGGGCTGACTGCGCTTGCACTGCGCGGCCACACTCAGGGCAATGGGGCGTGCCGACGCGGGCAAAGAGCACTCGCAGGTAGTCATAGATCTCGGTCACGGTGCCCACGGTGGAGCGGGGATTCTTGCTGACCGCTTTCTGCTCGATGGCGATGGCTGGACTGAGGCCACCGATGAAATCCACCTTGGGTTTCTCCATCTGGCCCAGGAACTGCCGGGCATAGGACGAGAGGGATTCGACATAACGCCTCTGGCCCTCGGCGTAGAGTGTGTCGAAGGCCAGGCTGCTCTTACCGCTGCCCGAGACGCCTGTGATGACGATCAGCTTGTTGCGGGGCAAAGTCAGGTCTATATTCTTCAGATTGTGCTGCCGCGCACCACGAATGATCAATCTGTCCTGGTACATGCTGTCCTTTCGCTTGCCTGGCGCAATGAGTTGTGTAGCGTCGAACTGAGGTCGGGCATCCAGCCCAACCCCATTCTACCCCGCATAGATGTCAGGATGCGTCATGAATAGATCGAATTTTTGTTCTAATCCTGACGTTTCTTGGCGGGATTGGCCTGACTAACCTGTAGTATCAGTACACCACAGTCGGCTCCTGGCGGATCGCCAGATCCGGCAGACAGGCAATGGATCTGGCGATCCAATGCGAGCCGTAGCGGTGCACTGAGTACAGATTGTATCATGGATCGCTCCCCGGGCCAACCTGGGCGCAGGGTAGGGTCCTGCCAAGCTTCTGAAAAAGCAAAAACCGCTCGCGAGAGATCGTCAGATCTCGAGCTCCGGGCGGCCTGGATGTCCCATAATCTGCACGCTGAGCTTTGGCGACAGCGGGGACTCGTGGTATAATCCGCTGAGTGAGCTGGGGTACCTCGGGTCTGCAAGGGACCCCGGCATAGGTCAGCTTGCCACGTTCCTAATACCATGCACAGGAGGGGAATCAAAGATGATCGCCATAACGAATGGACGACTGATGACCATCACCCAAGGCACCCTGGAGCCGGGGACCGTTCTGACCGAAGGCGGGCGCATCGTGGCCATCGGGGAGGATGTCATCATCCCGGAGGATGCAGAGATCTATGATGCCACGGGCAAAGTGGTCATGCCCGGCCTGATCGACGCCCATTGCCACGTCGGCCTCTGGCCAGAGGGCGTCGGATGGGAGCACTCCGATGGC
>JASFHU010000272.1:0-6152 GCA_050123055.1 Anaerolineae bacterium | reverse complement strand
CATCGACGCTGGAGACGATTTCCTCCAGCCCGGCAGCATCGTGCAGACCACCTACCCCTTGCTCGAGTCGGAAGGCGCCGAGACCCGCGCTGTGGCGCCCGGCGAGATCCTCCCTCCCGGTGATGCTATCACCGGTACCCAGTCGCTGACTACGGGACTGGAGATCGAACCGCCGCCTTCTGTTCTCACTCCGACCGAGGAGACAGGCGAAGGTAGCGCGCTCCCCAGTGGGCCCGTCGTCACCGATCGCGTTTACGCCACCATCCTCACCGGTGCCCACCTCAGAACGGCCTCTGTGCAGCGCGACGAGACCTCTGGCCAGTTCATGATTGCCTTTGAGCTCACCGATGAGGGCGGCCAGATCTTTGCCGATTTTACCGGCCGCAACATCAACAACTTTGCCTCCATCGTTCTGGACAAAGAGGTCATCTCCAGCCCCGTGATCCGCAGCACGATTCCCGACGGCCAGGGCGTCATTGAAGGAGATTTTACCCTAGAAGAGGCTCAGCAGTTGGTCGTTCAGTTGCGATACGGTGCACTACCCGTGCCCTTGCGCGTTGAGACGACCCGGACCGTCGGCCCCACCCTGGGACAGGACTCGGTGCAGCGGAGCATTCAGGCTGGCTTGGTGGGTCTCACCATTGTCCTCCTCTTCATGCTCGTCTACTACCGCCTGCCTGGCCTCCTGGCCGACCTGGCCTTGCTCCTCTACGGCCTGCTAAACCTGGCCGTCTATATGGTTGGCTGGCCCGCCCTCCTCCTCATCAGCCTGGTGATGCTCATCAGTTATCTCGTTGACCGCAGGGATGCTTGGCCCCTGATCCTCGGCGGTGTCCTGTTCCTGGCCACCTTTGCCCTGGCCGCCGCGGGATTCACGGGGGTAACCCTGACCCTGCCGGCCATCACCGGCTTTATTCTGTCGACCGGTATGGCCGTCGACGCCAACATCCTCGTCTTTGAGCGGATGAAGGAAGAGTTGCGCGCCGGGCGCAGCCTGGGTTCAGCCATCGAAGCCGGATTCAGCCGCGCCTGGACCTCTATCCGTGACTCGAATATCTCCACCCTCATCACCTGCGCCATCCTCTTCTACTTCGGTTCCACCTTTGGCGCCGGGTCCGTGAGGGGCTTTGCCATCACCCTGGCCCTGGGTGTGGTTATCAATATGTTCACCGCCATCATCGTCACCCGGACCTTTATGCGCTTGGCCTTCGACTGGCTGGGCGAAAAGGTGGGCGCTAACAGATTCCTGATGGGCACCTAACCGGGTTCGATGAGGGGAGGATTCCACATGTTCAACATCGTAGAGAAACGACACTGGTACTTTCTGCTCTCGGCTTTGATCATCATCCCTGGCCTGGTGGTCATGATCTACTCCATTGCCACCCATGGCGCGCCATTCAAGCTGAGCATCGATTTCACTGGCGGCACGCTGCTTGAGCTTCGTTTCGACCAGCCCGTGCAGCCGGCCGAGGTGCGCCAGGTCTTTGTGGACAATGGCTTTCCGGGCACAGCGGTGACCACGACGGCCGATGACACAGTCCTGGTGCGCACCAAGCCGATGGATCCAGAAGCCAAGGCTGGGATCGTCGGCAGCTTGCGCGACACGTTTGGTCCAGTCGAGGAACTGCGTTTTGAATCAGTCGGTCCCGCAGTCGGGGCCGAGGTGACCCGCACGGCCGCCATCGCCGTTGCGGTGGCAGCTCTGTTCATCCTGATCTTTATCATCTTTGCCTTTCGCAAGGTGCCCAACGCATTCCGATACGGCATCTGTGCCATCGCCGCCATGCTCCACGACATCCTGGTGACGGTCGGGCTGTTTTCCATCGCCAGCCTCGTCCTGGGTTGGGAAGCCGACGCTCTGTTTTTGACTGCACTGCTGACCGTCATCGGCTTCAGCGTGCAGGACACGATTGTCGTCTTTGACCGCATTCGCGAGAACATTCCCAGGCGGCGTGGAGAGCCCTACGAGACCATCGTCAACCGCAGCCTCCTGGAGACGATCCACCGCTCGCTGGCCACACAGCTCAATGCCATCTTTGTGCTCGTCGCCCTCCTGCTCTTCGGTGGGGCCACCATGAAGCAGTTTGTGGCCGTGCTGCTGGTGGGGCTGCTATCGGGCACCTATTCGTCCATCTTTAACGCCGTCCCGCTCCTGGTCGTTTGGGAAACTCGCCGCATCATCGGTCGGCCGACCAAGACTTCAAAGGCCACCGCCTAGACCGCTAACGTTTCTGAGGCTCGAAAGAGATGGAGTCCTTTTATCTCGACCGCCCGCTGAACTTTGCCCACCGGGGTGCCAGTCACGAGGCGCCAGAAAACACCCTGGCAGCCTTTCTGTTGGCCGCCGAGCTGGGTGCCGATGGCATCGAACTGGACGTGCAGCTCTCAAAGGACGGTCAGGTCGTGGTCATCCACGACTTTGTACTCGAGACGACAACTGACGGCCAGGGGGCCGTCCAGGATCGTACCCTGGCCGAACTGAAGGAGCTCGATGCCGGTAGTAGCTTCGACCCGCTGTTCGCCGGGCAGCGCATTCCGACGCTGCAAGAAGTGATCCATAGCGTTGGCCGCCACCTCTTGCTCAACATCGAGCTCAAGACCAAGAGCACCCGCGACGCCCGCTTGGCGCGTGCGGTGGCGCGCATTGTCGAGGAGAATCACCTGCTCGATCGGGTCGTTGTCTCCTCCTTCAATCCCCTGGCCCTGCGGCAACTCAGAAAGTTGAACCCCTGGATCCCTCTGGGCTTGCTCTATGCGCCCGATATGCCCCGCCACCTGCGCCGTCCCTGGTTGCGCCGCTTGTTCCGACCCGAGGCCCTTCACCCCCACCACAGCATGGTTGATGCCGAGTATGTGAGCTGGGCCAAAGCGCAGAATTACCGCATACATACCTGGACCGTCGACGATCCGGGCGAGATGTGGCAGCTCATGCGCCAGGGTGTGGATATCATGATCACCAACCGGCCGGACTTGCTCAGACAGGTGCTCGCGCCCGGTTCCGGGGAGCCACAGTCGCCGGCCTCCAGGTTGTTATCCGCTTCCCGCTCCACAGGGACCCAAGATGTCTAAGGATGTCCAGGTGGGGGACCTGGTGCGCTTGCGCAAGCCCCATCCCTGCGGCAGCTACGAGTGGCGGGTGGTGCGGATTGGTGCCGATATCGGCCTCAAGTGCCAGGTCTGTGGGCGGCGCGTCTTGTTGGACCGTCGGAGCTTTAACAAGCGGGTCAAGACCGTCATCAGGCGCTCTGCGAGCCAGGCTGAACACTAAACAAGAACCCCGGAGGTTCTGTGGAGCGAGTTCGCTCCACGCCTCCGAGGTCCCCTGCGTTCTCAATCAAGAAGCAAAATAGGCCAGTGCCAGGCGCACTCTTTCCTCCAGGGGCAGTGGTTCCGGGGGCAGGGCGCGGATCGCCTCCTGGGCCTCGGCCACGCTGTAACCCAGGGTCGTCAGCGCGGCGATCAGATCGGCGTCGGCATCGGTGAGGACCGGCCGGGGCTCTCCCACCATCACCTCGACGGCAATCTTGTCCTTCAAGTCGAATACCAGCTTTTTCGCGGTCTTGGGACCGATGCCGGGTACCCTGGCCAGCATCACCACATCCTCCTGGGCAATGGCCGCCTGGAGCTGGTCAGGCGGCAAGGAGGAGAGGATCGATAACGCTACCTTGGGGCCGATGCCCGATACGCCCAGCAGCAGGCGAAAGAGGGCCAGTTCCTCTTCCGAGTCGCATCCAAACAGGGCCAGGTCGTTCTCCCGGACGTGGAGGTGGGTGTGCAGGGTCACCTCCTGGCCCGGCCCCGACAGGCCATCCAGCAGGGTCTGGGGCACTGACACCTGGAAACCCACCCCGCCAACCACAAGCACGACGTAATCCTTGCCCGTGGCTGCGACCGTACCCCTCAGACTGGCAATCACGCGTCACCCCGCATCAGCAATCAGCGCCGCCATCCGGGCCGAGTGGATGTGGCACACCGCCACAGCCACGGCATCCGCAGCATCGTCCGGCTGGGGCACGCTCTCCAGTTCGAGCAACATGCGCACCATCTCCTGGACCTGCCGCTTGTCGGCGCCGCCATATCCGGCGATGGCCTGCTTGATCTCAAGTGGCTTATACTCATAGATCGGCAATCCGGCATCGACCAGCGCTAGCAGCGTCACTCCCCGGGCGTGGCCCACCGACAGTGCCGTGCGCACATTCCGGCTGAAGAACAGCTCTTCGACGGCCGCCGCGGTGGGTTGGTGCCGGCCGATCACCTCCGACAGCCCCTGGTAGATCGTCTGCAACCGTTCCGGCAGCGGCTGGCCCGACGGCGTGGTGATAACGCCACAGTCGACCAATCCCAGGACTCCAGCCTCCTCCTTCACCAGCCCGTAGCCGGTGATGGCTGTTCCGGGGTCGATCCCCAGGATCAGCACTACGCCTGCGCCTCGAAGCGGGCCATCAGCTCGTCGGTGATGTCCAGGTTGGAATACACCTGCTGGACGTCGTCCAGATCCTCCAGGTACGAGATCAGGTTCATATTCTGCAGGGCCTGTTTCTCCTCCAGAGCAACCGTCGTTTTGGGCACCAGCGTGATCTCGGCCGATTCCAGCTTGATGCCGCGGCCCTCCAGGGCTTCGCGCACGATCCTGAAATCATCGGGCATCGTAAAGACCTCGATCAGATCGTCGCCAAAAACCACGTCGTCGGCCCCCCACTCCACCGCGACCTCGAATACCTCGTCCGGGTCCAGGCCATCCGGCTCCAGCGTGAGGTAACCCTTGGACTCGAACTGCCAGGCCACGCAACCGGCCTCGCCCAGGCTCCCCCCCAGTTTGTTGAACCAGCGCCGGATATCGGCTACGGCCCGATTGCGATTGTCGGTGACCACCTGGATAATGAGGGCCACCCCGTGCGGCCCGTACCCCTCGTAGCTGATCTCCTCCAGAGCATCACCCTTCTCCAGACCGGCTCCCCGGCGGATGGCACGCTCGATATTGTCCTTGGGCATGTTGGCTGCTTTGGCCTTGTCGATCACCAGCCGCAGCTTGTAGTTCATCTCGGGGTCCGGTCCCTCGCGAGCGGCGATGGCGATCTCTTTGGCAAACTTGGTAAAGATCTGCCCTCTCTTGGCGTCGGTTGCCCCCTTTTTGCGCTTGATGGTAGACCACTTGGAATGTCCGCTCAACTTGTCCTCCTACATCAAACTCTCAATGCCCTTCACACCGCTGAAACCGGCTTTCCGCCTGTCCTTGCTCAGACCCGACGCCCACCCTTGAGCTCGCTTCGCAGCGCCTCGTGCGCCTCCCACTCGTCAGCGGCCGCCAGTGCGGCCTGCTCGGGCCAGGTCGCAGGGTCGGCCAGCCTGCGTAACCTGGGGTCGGACGCCTCAAGGATCTCCTCTAGCCGGGCCGGATCGGTGTCGGCTAGCTGAGCAAAGGTGGTAATGCCGGCCTCCTGCAACACGCCCGAGATCTTGGGACCGATCCCCTCGATCCGCGTCAAGTCGTCCGGCTTGGGAGCTTCGGCTTCCTCCGGCGCCTCCTCGGCGACCTCGGCCTCCACAATCTCCTCCAACGCCTCCTCGGCTGCCGCAACCTCAGCAACCTCCTCCGACGCCTCCTCGACTGCCTCAGCCTCAACCACTGGCGCTTCCGCCTCCTCCTGTTCGGCGGCTGGCGTGAGTGGTTCCGTCTTTAGCTCGATGACAGCTTCCTCTTCCTCTTCCTCGCGACGGGACCACAGCAACCAGAGTAGCCAGATGAAAAGCGCCACGCCAGCAACCGCCACAGCCAGGCCCGCCAGAGATCCCAGAATCGTCCTAAACATGGTAGCTTCTCCTCCTTTTCCTTTCTACAAATCGTACCCAACTCGATGCCCTTCCGAGCATTCCATGGGCCTTCGCCCCACTCACCGCGCAAGCAAAAACGCTGCATGAACTCGAGGCGATAGTTGCCAGACCCAAGCCTACTCCAACGTACACCGGTCCGCCAATCCAACAGACCCCGGTCGGCTCTATCCGCTGTTCTTGGTAGCCCAACCCAGCGCCCTTCTGGGTTCCATCCGACACCACGTCGGCCCGAACCCAGCGCCCTTCTGGGTTCCATCCGACGCCCCGTCGGCCCGAACCCAGCGCCCTTCTGGGTTCCATCCGACGGGACGTCGGCCCTA
>JASFHU010000271.1:0-6167 GCA_050123055.1 Anaerolineae bacterium | reverse complement strand
GTTGGGCGTCCTTTTCTCTTGGATGCTCCTCATCCCGCTCATCCTCGCCCTGGCACTGTTGGGGGGCTATGGGGTGGCGATCACCCGCCAGGTCATTGGGGGTGAGTTGAACAAGCTGCCCGAGTGGGATGACTGGGGTACCCTGATCGCAGATGGCCTCAAGGTCATCGTCGTCGGCATCGTCTATGCGTTGCCGCTCATCATCATTGCCCTCTGTCTGGGTCTTCCCATCGCCATCTTTGCCGAAAACTCCCAGGGCGTGGCTTCACTGTTCAGCCTGCTGCTGAGCTGCCTCAGCCTGCTGTGGGCCATCGTGATGTCGATCGCGTTGCCGGCCGCCATTGCCTTCTGGGTGGCCGCCGATGATCTGGGCGCCGCTTTCCAGTTTGGCGATGTACTCGCCTTTGTCCGAGACAATCTCGCCACCTACCTGATCACCTTCTTGATGAGCTGGGTAGCGAACTTTATCGGTGAATTGGGTTGGGTCGTCTGCGGTGTGGGCTGGCTCGTAACGGCGCCCTATGCCCTGATGGTCACTGGCCACCTCTATGGCCAGGCCTACACGCAGGGAATGGGGCAAGCGGCAGAGCCCACCCTTGAGGAAGAGCTCGCCTAGGACAGCTCTGCGGGGTGGTTCGGTCGCCGGGACGTCGAATCACCCCGCGGTCGATGCATAGGTCTATTGCATGGGCCTATGGAACAGGAAGGGACGATCATGTTCTGTCCACAATGTGGCGCACCCAACGAAGATGATGCTGCTTTTTGCGGCAACTGCGGTGCTGTGTTGGATCCAGATGAGCTGGATGTCGAGGCCGGGTCCGAGGGCCTGCAGGAAGAGGTCGTAGAGGAGCTCGAAGAGGAGACCCCCGTGGAGGAGATCTTTGCGGAGGAGTCTCTGGCCGGGGAAGAGGAAGCCGGCGAGTTGGTGCCTGTCCCCGATGAAGCGCCTGCTGTGCCGCCGCCTCCACCCCCGCCACCGCCTCCCCCTCCACCAAGCCGTACGAGCACCCTCCAGACCAGCGGGATGGCCATCGCTTCTGTGGTCATGGGCGTGGCAGGATGGACGCTACTGCCCCTGGTGGGTAGCGTCCTGGCCATCATATTTGGCAACATGGCCCGCAATGAGATCCGCCAGCGTCCGGACGAACTGACCGGGGATGGGCTTGCGGTGGCAGGCCTTGTGCTGGGCTGGCTCTCCATTGGCGTCAGCATTCTGCTCCTGTGCCTTGGTGGCCTCGGTCTCTGCTTCTTCATTGGGATTCTGGGCGCTAGCGGACCCTAGGCGCGCCAGGGTTTCCCAGACAGGGTAAGAGATCCAATGGAAGGCCTACTGAACGTTTTCACAGCCTTTGGCCTGTCCACGTCGGCGGGCCTCAACGCCTACTTGCCATTACTGGTGGTTGCGTTGCTGGCCCGCTTTACTGAGCTGATCACCCTCAAGCCCCCATGGAATGTCCTGGAGAGTTGGTGGGTCATTGGGGTGCTGGCGGTACTGCTGCTCATCGAGCTGCTGGTGGACAAGGTACCGGCCGTGGACTCGGTCAACGACGCCATCCAGACCTTCATCCGGCCGGTTGCGGGAGCGATCCTATTTGCCGCAAGCGCCGGCACCCTGAGCGAGGCGCACCCGGTTCTGGCCATGATCTGTGGGCTGCTGGTAGCCGGCGGGACGCACGCCGCCAAAGCCACGGCCCGCCCCATCATCACCGGCACCACAGGCGGGACGTTAAACCCGGTGGTGAGCACTCTGGAGGATGTTGTGTCCCTTGTGGTTGCCATCATGGCGATCCTCGTACCCGCCCTACTCCTGTTGCTGCTGGCACTGATCGTAGTATGGTTCGTTCGCTGGCGAAGGCGGCGCCGGGCACGAGCGTCATGGGCCGAGTGGTGATAGCAACAAAAAGGAATCAAGATGGACGACATCTATCCAGACGACACGTACGAGGAATCGTACCAGGACGACTATACCTATGAGCCCGAACCCAAAAGGGGCATGAGTGGCTGGCTGATCGCCCTGATCATCCTTCTCGTGCTCCTCGTCCTGTGCTGCATCTGTCTCTGTGTGGCGACGGCTCTGCTGCTTCCGTCAATTGAGACGATGGGAACAGCGATCATGGAGACGATGGAAGCCACTACCCCGATGCCGTGACGTTGTCCCGTTAAGAATCTGTCCGTAGATCGACTCACAGCCCCCTGTTGGGGGGGGGCGTCCGCCCTCGCAGACGAGGGTTCGCCCTCGCAGACGAAGGTGCGCTGCCCTATTCTCGCTGCGACCGATGGTCACGGCAGCCATTTTCTCTCCGGGTTGCATCTCTGTCCAAAAGGTGATATACTTGCATCATGGACGACGACTTTGCCGTCACGATGCTTTCAGTCTTTGCGCAGCTTTGGCGTTGCCCTCCGGTGCAGACGACAGTTCGGTGCCCTCCCGCGCTGGTGACCATTCCCTGCACAACCGCAGTCGCACCGCGATTCGAGGTCAGACCGATCTGATGCCAGCACTGCGGACCGGAGGAGAATCGATGCAACGCGACGAACTGGTCGCCTATCTTGATACCTATCTGCGGATCAAGGAGATTGAGGACCGTTCTAACAACGGCCTGCAAGTGGAGGGGGCTGATGATGTGAGCCGCCTGGCCTTTGCCGTGGATGCGGGTCTGGCTGCATTCGAGGAGGCGCAGGCGGCCGGAGCACAGATGCTGATCGTCCATCACGGCCTGTATTGGAGCGAGCCTGTCCTGCTCACCGGGATCCACCGCCGCCGGGCGCAGGTGCTGTTCGACGCCGGTCTTTCGCTCTACGCAGTCCACCTGCCCCTGGACTTTCACGAGGAGGTTGGCAACAACGCCACGCTGGCACGTTGGCTCAACCTGGAGGAGGTGGCGCCCTTTGGAGACTACAAAGGCCACTCCGCCGGGTTCGCCGGGCAACTCGCCGAGCCACGCTCGCTGGGGCGGTTTGTGGCACAGATCGAACGTTCGTTAGGAGAACCTGCAGTCCAGGTTTGGCCTTTTGGGCCGGCGGAGGTCCAGAGGGTAGGAATCGTCTCTGGGGGGGGCGCTTCTCTCCTTGACCAGGCCGCCAAAGCTGGCGTGGACGTCTATCTAACCGGTGAGGTGAGCCACATCTTTTTTCACCAGGCTCGCGAAGTGGGGCTGAACATCGTCTATGGCGGGCACTATGCCACAGAGACGGCCGGGCTCAAGGCCTTGGCGGAACACCTTGTAGGGCAATTCGGTCTGGAGACCGTCTTTTTGGATCTGCCCACCGGGGCATAGTGGATGCCGGTACCTCCCTGAGGAACCAGGGTTCGGGCTCGTTCGGCAGAAGGGAAGAAAACATGGAATTGATCTTCCTGGGATGCAGCGACGAACATGGCGTACCTCGGATTGGCTGCGACTGTGAGGTGTGCCGGAACATCCTTTCGACTGGGAGCCACAACTACCGCACCGGTCCCTCAGTCGCATTGCGCTATGGACCCTCCTACGCCGGGCGAACGGTTCTCCTCGACATCGCCCCCGAGTTCCGTTTGCAAGCGACCAAGTTGGGGTTGAGCCAATTCGACGCGCTGATCTTGACCCATAGCCACGATGCACATACGCTCGGTTTGGGCGCGCTGCTCAACAGCCAGCGCGAGAGGGGACTCCGACTGCTGGTGTGCGCACCCCCATCCGTGCTGTCGGATACCAGCCAGCGGTTCCACCACCTGTGGAACGACAAGGCTTATCGACGGGTGCTAGAACCGCGCCCCATCGAAGGAGCGATAGAACTATGGGGACTGGAGGTCCAGCCACTGCGCGTGGACCATGGCGCTGGGGGCACAGCCTTCGGCTACCAACTGCAGATCGACGGTCTGCGCCTGGCATATGTCCCTGATATGCTGCGAGCTTCTGGCGAGATACGACAGGCACTGAAGGATCTGGATCTACTGGTGTTGGGAGCCAGCCACTACTATGATGGCACCGAATTGTGGAAGCGGTCGGTGATGGATGTCGTCGCTGCCCAGGAGCTGATCCGCGAGTTGAGGCCCAGGCAGGCCATCCTCACTCACCTGTCGCATACCATAGAGTATGGCGAGATCTCGGCCAGGCTCGCCCCTGGAATCAGCCTGGCCTATGACGGTCTAACTGTGGAGATGTGAGACATGAGCCAAATACTGAACTATGCGTTGACCCAGCAGGAGGCAATGACCCAGACGCTCAAAGATCTGGTTTTGCTGGAATCGCCCAGCAACGAGCGTCAAGCTGTCAATGCTGTCAGCGATTATCTCGCCCAGTCTTTCGCCCAACTGGACGCGGAGGTGGAACGCCTGTCGCAGACTGCCTTTGGCGACCACCTGCGCGTAACCTGGGGACAGGGAGATCGCCAGATCTTGCTCCTGGGCCATATGGACACGGTCTGGCCCCTGGGTGAGATTGAAGAACGCCCATTTCAGATTGCCAAAACCAGGCGCAGTGACATCCTGAGAGGCACAGGCCCGGGCATCTTTGACATGAAGGGGGGGCTGACCATCGGACTGTACGCCATCGATGCGTTGCGGGAACTGGGGCTCATGCCGGCCCATCGATTGGTCTACCTCCTCAATTCCGACGAAGAGTGCGGCAGCCCGACGTCCCGCCAGGCGATCGAAGAGGAGGGCCGGCGGAGCGACTTTGTGTTGGTGCTGGAGCCCAGCCGCGAAGGTGCATTGGTGACCTGGCGCAAAGGTGTGGGCCGTTTCGAAATGGACATTCAAGGACTGGCCTCCCATGCCGGAGCGGCTCACGAGCGGGGCGTCAGCGCCCTGGAGGAACTGGCCCACCAGATCCTGCGCCTGGAGGCCATGACCGACTATGAGCGAGGCACTTCCGTCAACGTGGGTGTCGCTCAGGGTGGGTCAAAGGTCAATGTCCGGCCCGCCTCGGCATGGGCCGAGATCGACCTCCGGGTCACCTCCCTTGAGGAAGGCCGGCGCATGACCAAGGCCATCCGCGGCCTCCGCCCGGTGAATCCCAATGCCTCCCTGCTGGTCTCCGGCGCGATGAACCGTCCACCGTGGGAGACCTCGCCAGCAAGCCAGGCGCTGTTTGAGCGCGCAAAGGGCGTGGGCGCGAAGCTGGGCATGCAACTGTGGCCCGCAGGTACCGGGGGTGGTTCGGACGGAAACTTTACGGCCGCGATGGGGATACCCACCCTGGATGGGCTCGGCGTCATAGGCAACGACGCCCACGCCGCAAGCGAATGGGTGGACCTGAACTCGCTTGCTCCCCGGACTGCCCTGCTGGCAGAGCTCCTCCTAAACCTGGGGCAATGAGACATCTCTATCTCTCGCCCCATCTGGATGATGCTGTGCTGTCCTGTGGGGGCGCCATCCACCAGTACGCAGCAAGTGGAGCCCGGGTAGAGGTGCTCACCCTGTTTGCCGGGGAGTTCACAGGCCACGAGATATCACCCTTTGCCCTGCTTCAGCACCAGTACTGGGGTAATCCACCACGGCCCATGCTCCTGCGCCGCACCGAAGACAGCGCCGCCCTTGCCCTGCTGGGCGCCGAGGCGCAACACCTTGACTACCTGGATGCCGTCTACCGCGCCGGCCCAGATGGCTCGTGGCTATACCCGCAGGAAGAAGCCCTCTGGGAAGGCGTGCATCCGGCCGATCCAGTGGCTCAGCATGGGGCCCAGGCCCTGGCGGAAAAGCTGGTCGCGCTGCTTCCAGCAAGGGATCGGGCGATCATCTATGCGCCGCTGGCCGCAGGTTGCCACGTAGATCACCAGATCGTCCACGCGGCAGCCCGCAACCTTCTATCGCAGGGTTACCGGGTGACATTTTACGAGGACTATCCCTACGCCGAGAGACCGGGCGCGACGGAATCGGCTGGAGGGACTGAGGTATGGCGCGTCGAGGTCATTCCCTTGAGTCCAGCCGCTCTGGCGGCCAAGGTTTCTGCCTTGGGCTACTACCACACACAGATGGCTGTCCTGTTCGGAGGAGCCGCAGCGATGCCCAATCGCATATGGGCCTTTGCCGCCTCGCGTTCGCAGCAGACACCCTTGGCGGAGCGGCTGTGGTGGCCGGCAGAAGCATGACCGACTACATCGAGCTAAAGCTATCAGCCATGGCTCACGGTGGCTCGGCCCTGGGCCGCCACCAGGGCCAGGTCATCTTTGTGCCCTACACGATCCCGGGC
>JASFHU010000270.1:0-6180 GCA_050123055.1 Anaerolineae bacterium | reverse complement strand
ACCCCAGATGTTGCCGTCTTACCCCTCTCTGACTCCGGTTCTGCTTCGAATTCCCCAGAACAAGCGCCCTGGGTTGCTGCCGGCCCAGATTGTGTGCGTGCGGTGCGCACGGTTGAGTTGGCGTCCAGATGACCTTAGAGCTTTGTCAGACAGGCCGGTAACTCGCCGAGGTCCTTGATGGTGGCATCCGGCGGCGCAGGCAAGCCGGCCGCTGTTGCGTCGGCGCTATCCCCCTCCTGGCGGGCATCTTGCCGGGAGGGGAACCACACGCTGAGCATGCTAGCCTGCTGGGCGCCAAGGATGTCGGCCCCCAGCGTGTCGCCGACCATCACCACCGATTCAGGCGGCAGGTTCCAACTGGCCAGGATCGGGGCAAAGGCGGCGGGATCTGGTTTGCGGATGCCGGTCTGGGCTGAGCTCAGGGCTGGCTCCAGCCAGGGCCGGAGGCCGAGGCGATCGACCAGCCGCTGGATGAGAGGATCGTGGGTAGCGTTGGAGTACATGCCCAACCGCAGCCCGCGACCTGCCAGCTCGCGCAACAGGGAGCGCGCTTCCGGGTAGGCAAGCCAGTGGGCCTCTTCGTCGGCAAAAAAGGCATCGACTGTACCGCTCACCAGCGCTGGGCTGGGATCTGGCAGACCAAACCGGGTAAATGTCCAACGCATCGACTCTTCGGCCGTTACTTCGCGCATAGTTTCTTTGGCACGGGCAAAGCCCTCGGCCCGGCGTTCGAGAAGGGTTTGGGCAAATGCCTGACCATCGATATCCAGGCCCTGCACCTTCAGGAAGGTTGCCAAGTCTGTAGCGCCTCGCTCAAATACCTTGGGCCATGTACTATCCAGATACATGAGCGTGTGTCCCAGATCGAAAATGACGCCCTTGACTTTCATGGTCGGCCTCCCTGTCTGTCTGCTGGCGTTGTGACTAGCAGGTCCTATCTTACCACAAACTAGCCCGTTTGCCACCTGGTGCTTGCGGACCAGTCATTGACAATCTGCCGCAGGTCCACTGCGGAATCATCTGCCGCTTGCGGTTCATCTGGTATTCAAGTATACTCGGGGGACCGCGATCCAGTGCTCCAGCCGGTCCGTGACCGGCCGGGTTCGTGACCAGCCGGTTGCGGCTGTGGGATCGCCAGATCACCTATTGGGGCGTAGGCCCTGTACTCGGATACTGGCGTGTACAGAGACAAGGAGGGGCGATGACCGGCAAACCAAGGCAGATCATTCTGATCATGACCGACACGCAGCGCAAAGACATGCTCGGCTGCTATGGCAATGCAGAGATCAAGACACCCAACCTGGACAAGTTGGCCAGCGAAGGCCTCCGTTTCGAGCGCGCCTATACCTGTTCGCCCGTGTGCGGCCCGGCCCGCTCGGCCCTGTTCACAGGCACCTATCCCCACACCAATGGGAGCTGGGGCAACTCGATGCCCTTGGGCGCCAACGTCAAGACGGTCGGACAGCGCCTGCGCGATCGGGGCATCCACACGGCCTATATTGGCAAGTGGCACCTCGATGGCGGTGACTATTTTGGTCTGGGTCACTGTCCCGATGGCTGGGACTCGGAGTATTGGTACGATATGCGATGCTACCTCGAGGAGCTCTCGGAAGAGGAGCGCTATCGATCCAGGCAGGTGGGTACCAACCGGGCTCCAGATCTCACAGAGGACTTCACCTATGCCCACCGCTGCTCCAATCGGGCTATCGACTTCCTGGATAGGTGCGGCGCCGAGGATTTTCTCCTGGTGGTCTCTTACGACGAGCCGCACCATCCCTACCTCTGTCCCCGGCCCTATTCCGAGATGTATCGGGGGGCTGCCTTCCCCAAATCCCCAAATGTCTGGGACTCGCTGGCGGACAAGCCTGAGCATCACCGTATCTGGGCCGGGGACCGGCTGGCGGTGGACAAGGATGAGCTGATCATCGAGCCGGCTGATTTAATGGGGTGCAACTCTTTCGTGGACGCCGAGATCGGCCGGGTGCTCGCTGCCATTGACCGGTTCACCCCCGGGGCTCTGGCGATCTATACGTCGGATCATGGTGACATGCTCTTCTCACACAGCCTGGACAACAAGGGCCCGGCCATGTACGACGAGATTACCAACGTGCCCTTTCTCGTGCGCTGGCCCGGGCGCACACCCTGTGGCTCGGTCTCGGAGCTCCCGGTGTCCCAGGTGGACGTCGTGCCGACGGTCCTGGAGTTCATGGGCCTGGAGCCGCCGCGCCTGCTGGAGGGTAGCAGCCTGCTACCGATGTTTGAGGCTCCCGACACAGTCATCCATGACGCGGTATTCATCGAATTCCATCGCTACGAGATCGACCACGACGGGTTTGGCGGCTTTCAGCCCATCCGCGCCTGCTTTGATGGGCGCTACAAGCTGGTCATCAACCTGTTGACCAGCGACGAGTTGTACGATCTGGACAACGATCCCTACGAGATGGTCAATCTCATCGAGTCGGAGGCACATAGCGCGATCCGGAATGAGCTGCACGATCGGGTCCTCGACTGGATGAACGGTACGCGGGACCCCTTCCGGGGCTACTATTGGGAGTGCCGGCCCTGGCGCGCCGATGCCCAACCGGCTACCTGGGCCTACACCGGCTATACCCGCCAGCGCGAGGAGAGCGAGCTTTACGAGCCCCGCCAACTGGACTATACAACCGGTGTGGAGATGGTCGACGCAGTCAGGGAGAAATCATGAGCTGCCACGGTCCGCCTGCTGTGGTCTGGCCTGCCGTCGCTCAACTGCGGCCAGGATGGCATCCAGGCGCTTGGTGTTGTTCTGTTCCAACACTTCTTCAAGCAGGTCGGACCAGACGAATACTACGACCCCATCCAGGTCCGAGTTTTCGACCGCGTCGACGGATGCGGCAAACTCTTGTTCATCCAGCGTCGGCGAGCGGTTGCTCCGGGCGTGGATGCCGTCCAGGTAGAGGGGCCTGGCCTGAATGGTACATACAGTCTTGCGCCCGGAACGCTCTTTGACCTCCAGCCCTGCCTCGGGGATCCAGGCTGTGGGGCGTTTGAGGATCTGGTGGTAGGTCATCACCTCAAATACGTCAACGACCCCGCCCAGGGCTTCGATGCACTGTCCAAAGACCCGTTCCCGGGCTCCGTCGAACTCTGCCGCCCCAAAGGGCAGGGTGTTCAACATGATCTGTACGTCGGGCACGATCTGGCGGCAGGCGTCCCGCACCTGGCGGATGACGTCGACCACCACCTGGCACTTCCAGCGGGTCCAAGCTTCGCGCGCATGGGCCTCGATCCAGGTGGCGGCCTGGGCCGCACTGCGGGTCTGCAGATTCACGCCCGTGTCGCGGACAAAGCGTTCCAGGGTGTGGCGATCGTAGCTGTATTCTGGAAAGTCCTGTCTTCTCCGGTCTGGGGTCCACAATTCCCAAAAGCCGGGCCAGCGGGTAAAGGAGAGAAAGACTCCCTCTGGCTCCAGGGTCCGGACCGCTGCTTCGATGGCCGCTGTCTTGTCCGCGACAAAGCCTTTCATCGAGGGGGCAATGCCCTCGTACCAATCGACCCTTTCCATGCGCCGGCCATCGGAGCCGATGGGTCGCAGGGACGGGTCTGCCTCCAGAGCCACTGGATCGTAGAACATGCAGACCGCGGGCCAATACGCTATCCCGGCCTGGGCCAGAGCATCACGGAACCTCCGGTCATCGTAGCTAACGTAGCGGCGGGCCTGCTCGGGCCTCACTTCACTGATAACGGCGCTGTCGGGCATGGGCAGAAATCGGTTCTGCGCCAGCACAAAAGTGACACCCCAATCGCGCAGGAGTTGAGCAGCCTCCTGGTAGGATAGACCGTACCTGAGGTACCAGTCAAGGTCATACAGCTTCATGCCGACTTGAAATTCACCCATTTGGGTTCGCAGTGCCTCCAAGGATCTGAGTTAATCGGGACCGTCAAGGTCAACCACGGCTGAGTTTTGTGACACGGTCGTGTCTCTGATCACCGGTCTGCTTCCAGTGGCTGGCAGACCGGACAGATATGGGTATGGGTGCTGCCGGTTCTGATCTTTTCCACCGCCGTCCCACAGGTGGGGCAAGGCCGTCCCTCGCGGTAGGCGACGAGGAAGAAGCTGCTATCCCAGCCGCCATGCTCGCCATGCAGATTCTGCTCCCAGTGACTGCCGCCGTGGTCGATGCTCTCCTGTAGGGTCTCGCGGATGGCGTGATAGAGGGCGTCGATTTCGTCGCCGGTTAGGGTGTTGATGGGGCGCAAGGGATGGAGACCGGCCTTGAAGAGGGGGTCCTGACCATAGACGTTGCCGATGCCGGCCACCCGCTTCTGGTTCAGCAGGAAGGACTTGATGCCACCGCGGCGTCCGTGCAGTAGTGCTCGAAAATCATCCAGCGACAGGCTCATGAAATCGGGGCCGAGCTGAGACACCATCGAGTGGCTCGCTAGTTCTGTGGCATAATGCGCGTAGCCGAACCACCAGAAATTGACCACCAGTGCGGCGCCATCGGCCAGGTCGAAGATGATTCGAACTTTTTCCGGCAGAGAGTCTCTGCTGGTCAGCAGGATCTCACCGCCCATCCCCAGGTTGAGCAGGAGCCAGCCCCGGCTGGTCTCGATCTTTAGCCATTTGCCGTGCGGCGTCACCGAAAGGATGCGGGCGCCAGCCAGGGCACCCTGAAAGTCCTCCTCCGGTAGGTTCAGGGATTTGGGCTGCAGCACCTCGATCTGGGCAATCGTTCGGCCCACCAGTTCTGTCTGCATGTCGCGGGCGAAAACGGCAATCTCGGGCAGCTCAGGCATCGGTCTCTTCCTAACGTCGGTATTGGAACCTGTTCGGATGTTGTTGGAAAAAGGGAGGAGTGAGGCATCCTCAGATGCCGCACGGCCCGCTCGCATGTGGTCGCACGCAAGGGTGCGCGCATGCTCGCTCCTCACCGATCTTCCAATAGTATCTGTTCGTCATCTCTAGCTCTCATTCTAATCCAGAAACCGCCGCCGTGCAAGGGCCGAGCAAGCTCCGGGCTGGGGAATTGATCAGACTGTCTGCGACCATGGAGGGCCTGCTTTGACCAGTCAGGCGAAATCTCTTATAATGCAGTCTGTATAGCATGGATGGACCCTCTTGGGGAATTTACATAAATCAATGCCGCGAGACTTGCCGGCTGATGGAGGAACTATCGGCGTGACTGAGATGCTCTACAAGACCCTGGGAAAGACCGGACTGAAGGTTTCTGTACTCGGGTATGGCGCCTCGCCCTTGGGCAACGAATTTGGTACGGCGGATCCGAAAGAGGGGACCCGGGCCGTGCACTATGCCATCGAGCGCGGTATCAACTATTTTGACGTGTCTCCCTACTATGGCCGTACCCTGGCCGAGACCCGGCTGGGCGAGGCCCTGGCCGGTCGCCGGGACCGGGTACTCTTGGCCACCAAGATGGGGCGGTACGATGTCGGTAGTTTTGACTTTTCCGCCGGGCGGGTGGTGCAGTCGGTGGAGGAGAGCCTGCGGCGCTTGCGGACAGATACCCTCGACGTCTTTCAGATCCACGATATCGAGTATGGCAAGAAAGAGCAGATCGTCGGCGAGACGCTGCCGGCGATGTTCAAGCTGAAGGAAGCGGGGAAGGTCCGGTTCGTGGGCATCACCGGCTATCCGCTGGGCATTCTGAGGGACGTGGCCGAGGAGGTGGAGGTCGACACCATCCTGACCTACTGCCGCTACAACTTGATGGACAGGGCCATGGATTACGTCCTGACCCCCATGACGCGGCAAAAGAAAATCGGCCTGATCAACGCCTCGCCACTCCACATGCGGATCCTGACAGAGAAGGGCGCGCCCGATTGGCATCCGGCCCCGAAGCGAGTGCTGCAGGTGGGGCGGCAGGTGGCGGAGTACTGCCGAGGCCAGGGGGTGGATATCGCGGACCTGGCGATGCAGTTTGTCCTCCAGCACCCGGATGTGGCTACGACGCTGGTCGGCATGAGCAAGACCAGGAGTGTGGAGAGGAATCTCCGGTCGGTGGGTGTGGCCCCGGACCCCGAACTGCTGACCAAGGTATTGGAGATGATCGAGCCAGTGGCCAACGTGTGCTGGAAAGAGGGTCGCCCGGAGAACGACGACCCGGGCGCGGTGGAGAAGCAGTCGTGACCAGGGGTCTGCATGTAGCGACCATTGATTGGAGCAGGCTATGAAGGCGATTT
>JASFHU010000269.1:0-6193 GCA_050123055.1 Anaerolineae bacterium | reverse complement strand
GGCCCTGGCCCGGGGCGCGACCGGTCCGAACCTGCGGCCCAGTCCCTCCTCGCACAGGCAGCGGAGGTAGCTACCGGCGGTGTGCCCCTCGGGCGCGGGAAAGGCGGGCAGGCGCTGGGCTGAAAAGTCGAGGCTGACTTCACAGCGCTCGGCGATGTGAAGGGTATTGCGCAACGCCTGGGGCAGGCCGCGATCCAGGGAGTCAAAGAGGGTGACCATCGCTTGAGGCGATTTGAGGAACCGCTCCGAGTTGGGGTGCAACAGCCCCACGCCCAGCGCCTGGGGCAGGGTGGCGTGGTGGCGGATGCAGGTCAAGACGTCGTGTAGCCGCTGGCCCGGCCGCCCGGCATAATGGACGTCGTTGGTGGCCACCAGGCCGGTGTCCAGCTCCTGGGCCAGCGAGACCAGCGCCGCCGTCAGGCGGGCATCGGTGGACAAGAGGTGACGCTGTACCTCAATCCAGAAGCGGCCGGGACCAAAGATGTCCCGCAATTGAGCTGCCGCACCCCGTGCTGCGGCCCAATCCCCGGCCAGCAGCGCCCTGGGGACCGCCCCCCGGCGGCAGCCGGAGAGACAGATCAGCCCCTGGGCGTGACCAGCCAGGGTTTCGAGGGTCAGGCGGGGCTGGCCCTTCTGGCCGGCCAACTGGCCCGCGCTGAGGATGCGACACAGGTTGGCGTAGCCGCGCTGGGTCTCGGCCAGCAGCGTCAGGTGGCTGCCCCCTTCGACAAGCTCAGGGCGGGCTCCTTCGACCACGGACGGAACGTCCGCCTCAGGACCGGTTCCCCCACTGGGCCTGGGGCTGGTGCCTTCGACTGGCTCGGGGCAGGCATCGGCCAGGCCGACCTCGGCGCCGATGATGGGCTTGAGCCCCCGCTCCCGTGCCGCTCGCCAGAAGCGCACTGCGCCGTACAGGCCATCGTGGTCGGTGAGGGCCAGCGCCGGGTAGCCCAGCGACGCGGCCCGCTCGACCAGCGCCTCGGGCGACGACGCGCCATCGAGGAGAGAGTAGTAGCTGTGGCAATGGAGCTCGACGTAGGCTGGGGTCGTCATAGGCTCAATCATAGACCCGGGCCAGGAACCAACCACCCCCGAGCAGGTCGCGGTAGAGGAGGCACAGGACCCCCGAGCCAGTCACCATTTTGACATATTCCCGCCAGACGGCTTTTTCGGGCTCCCACCAGCGGGTGTGTACCCGCCAGCGGATGGTACTCTCCTTGACGCGATGCCTCGTCCCCCGCCAGACAAAGCCGGACGGCTCCTCCTCCTGGCCCCAGATCTCCACCACCTCCCCCTCAGGCCACAGCCGGGTCATGGTTCATCCCTGCCCCGCCGGGCGCC
This sequence comes from Anaerolineae bacterium, assembly GCA_050123055.1. Taxonomy (GTDB): domain Bacteria; phylum Chloroflexota; class Anaerolineae; order JAAYZQ01; family JAAYZQ01; genus JASFHU01. The sequence goes on along the minus strand of JASFHU010000269.1, from coordinate 4,852 downwards.
CGGTCTTGCCCCTCTCAGGCCCTCGCCGCTTCTCCACCAAGCCATTGCCGTGTTCTTACTCATCTCCAGCCTGCCAGGTGACTCGCCATTCGGGTAGCGGGGCGTCGGGCTGGTCCAGCACCGGCCACCGCAGCCGGCCACTCTTAAAGGTCGGAGCACCGAAACGGGCCGCCAGGTACCGCTCCACCTGCCGCAATTTCTGCCGCCTCTCGCTGGCCAGGGCATCCCCCTCCAGGGGGAATAGGGGCAACTGTTCTGCGACGGCATCCTGGATCTGGGCCAGCGATACCGCCAGGCTGGTTGCCGCCGCCTGCCATTTCATCCCGTCCAGGAGCTGCTCCAGGGCACGCACGACCCGATCCTCCTCGGACACAGGAAAGAGGAAGGAACGCGCCTGTTCGAGAGAACGGGTTCGTTCTCTCGAACAGGTGTCAAAACACACCGTCAGGCGCACCTGCCCGCAGGCTTGCAGGTTGCCCCGCAGCTCGGCCAGCAGCGGGGAGACCAGGCGCCTCAGGATCGCCACCAGCGGCGCCCGCTCGGCCAGCGGCGCCTCGAGCTCGATCTCGGCGGCCAGTTGGGGTGCGTGCCGGCGGGAGACGACAGGGCGGTCGTCCTCGCCCCGGGCGCAACGATGGGCCAACCGCCCCGGACGGCCAAACTGCTGCCACACGGCAGCCCGGGGCAGGTCGGCGTATTGGCCCAGGGTGCGCAGCCCCAGAAAGCCGAGCCTCTGCACCACATCCCCCGCCAGGGGCAGCAGCGAAACAGGCAACGGCTGGAGGAAATCGCGCTCGCGGATGGCATCCACGGCCCGCAGGTGGCCCGGCTGCGTGCGGCGAGCCGCGGCCTGGGCGGTGAATTTGCTGCTGTCCCAGCCCAACGCCGGCTGGAGGGCCGGCCCCATCTCCCGGCGCACCTGACGGCCCACCTCCTGGCAAAGGGCCACAGCGCCGGCATGGCCGCGGACCAGGTCGCCCAGATCGACATAGGCTGCGCCCCAGCCGTGGGGCTCCACGCCGGGACTGACCTCTTCCAGCAACTGGAGCATCGCCTCCTGTTCTCCCCGGCAGCGGGCCAGGTCAGCGTCCAGCAGGCGCGCCTCGGGGCAGCGGACCCGGGCCGTCCGGGCCGTCATGCCGGCGACGACGCCGCAGGCGGCCGCCCCGGCCGAGGCGCCAAAGACCCGTTCCTCCGGGCCGACGAGGACCAGCGGCCCGCCCACCTGTTCTGGATCGTCACGGCGGGCCACGGCGACGGCAAACTGTGGGATGGTACAGTAGAGCACCGACATCCCCGATCCCTCACTCCTACAGGCCGTTGCCCCGTACCGTCCCGTTTAAGTCGATGGTCAGATTCACCACACGGCCGGCTGGTCCCAGCCGGTTTTTGAGCACCTCTACCCGGGCCTTGTAGCCGCGGACGTCGCCGTGGCGGCGCACCCAGCGCTCGCGGACGACCTGCAACCGCACGGCAGCCGAGTGGGACAGGGTGGAAAGAGCCGGTGCGGCACCGACTGGTACCTCACCGGGCGGTGAGTTGCCGCTTGGCAACTCACCTGAGGCACCAGTCGCTGTCTCGGCGGGGGCCGTCTCGTGGAGAATGAGCAGCGTCGTATTGGCGCGGGATAGGGCAGCGGGCAGGCGGTTGAGGGTGGCGGCCAGGAGAGCCGCGGCCTGGGCATCGGTCCACAAAAAGTCCAGCGAGTCAAAGACCATCGCCGAAAGGCCGCCGCTGCGAACCAGGGCCTCGGTCGCGGCCAGGGCCTCCCGCAGGTCGTGGGAGGTGCCGACCAGCAGGCGGGAAAGGTCCAGGCCGCAGCGGTGGGCATAGTCGGGGTCAAAGTAGAGGGCCTGGTCCACGTAGGCCACCTGGCCGCCGCCAGCCTGGGCCTGGGCCAGGAACTTGAGCGCCAGGGTCGTCTTGCCCGAGGTGGCGGGCCCCACCAGCTCGCACATCCGGCCCCTGGGCAGGCCGCCGATGCCCAGGGCGCGGTCGAGGTCCGGGAATCCGGTAGAGATATGGGGCGGGCTGCCGGCGGCGGTGGACGCCGGTCTCCCCTTGAGCAACGACCGCGCACCAAAGCGGCGATGGATGGTCGCCACGGCCATATCCAGTTGGCGCTGCCGGCTGCGGTTGCGCTTCTTGGCCAAGCTTCCCTCCTGAGCAGCCAGCGCCACATACCGGGCCGCTGGCTGGGTTCCAGGCACATTGTACCGAACATTTGTTCGGGTGTCAATCCGGTAGATGTTGTACCAAGTTGCACGGAAGCGATTGGCAGCTGTGAAATCACACTTTTTCGGTGGGAACGGACCGGGGGTTGACACCTGCACCCACTTCAAGTACAATGCCTTCCAGCTTGCACCCAGGAGTTCACCCATGAACAGGGACGCCCAAACCACCGTTGGCGCGCTGCGCCAGGCCGTAGCCGCCTTTATCGATGCCAGGGAGTGGCAGCCTTTTCACACCCCAAAGAACTTGAGCATGTCCATCGCCATCGAAGCGGCCGAACTGATGGAACGATTCCAGTGGCTCACCACCGAGGAAGCCCAGGAGGCCACAGAGGACCCCGCCGAGCGCGCCGCCGTGACCGATGAATTGGCCGACATTGTCATCTATTGCCTTAGCCTGAGCAATGCCCTGGATCTGGATGTCAGTTCTGCCGTGCTAGGGAAATTGCACACCAATGAGCATCGCTACCCGGCCGATGAGTTTCGGGGCCGCTTTCGCAGGCCGGAGCGGGAAAAAACCGCCGAGGGTGAATCTCATTAGACCTTGCACCACTTGACCATCCCTTAAAGGTATGGTAGAATGCCTTTTGGTATTACGAAAAGCTTATCGATTCGGGAGGGGTAATGGAAACAGTGACTGTGTCCCCAAAATACCAGGTCGTAATCCCCAGCAGGGTCCGCAAACTCCTCGGTGTAGAGCCCGGGCAAAAGGTCAAGGTCATCCTGTATGACAATCGAATTGAGATGATTCCCGTGAGGCCCGCCAAAGAAGTGAGAGGGTTTCTGAAAGGCATCGACACCACAGTTGAGCGGGAGTCTGATCGACTATGAACGTCGTTGATTCCAATGGCTGGCTTGAGTACTTTGCAGATGGACCGAATGCTGAATTCTTTGCCCCAGCGATAGAAGCCGTGACCGATCTTGTGGTCCCTACGCTGAGCCTGTATGAGGTATTCAAGAGAGTACTGAAACAGCGAGGAGAAGGCGATGCGCTGCAAGCAGTGGCGATCATGATCCAGGGACAAGTTATTGATCTAGACATGGATCTGGCACTGAGTGCAGCAAAGCTGTCCACGGAACTGAAGCTGCCGATGGCGGATAGTGTGATGTTGGCAACGGCACGGGCCCATGAAGCGACCCTGTGGACGCAAGACATGGACTTTGAAGATATCTCGGGCGTCCAGTACATCGCAAAGCAATAGAGCCGTAGCACCTATCCGCATAACGCACAGTCGCCAGCCCCACGCCCTTTGCCTAGCCTGCGAGTAGGATGTGGCATCACAATACTGGTGGGCAGAGAAGAATCGCCGAGATGGCGTAGGAGAAGAGTGCATGAAGGCAGCAGTATGCTACGAATTTGGCAGTCCGCTCCTCGTCAAAGAGGTCGAGCTAGATCCACCTCAGATGGGCGAAGTCAAGGTCGAAATTGCGGCCTGTGCTATCTGTCACAGCGACATCTACTGGATCCGGGGCGAGTGGGGCGGCGAAACACCCCTCGTGGCCGGGCATGAAGCCGCAGGCATCGTCACCGAGGTGGGCTCCGGCGTGCTTGACGTGCAACCTGGCGATCATGTCATCGTCTCGAACCTGCGCTCCTGTGGACGTTGCTCTTCCTGCCGCTTGGGCAGGTCTTACGATTGCCACGCCGACTTTGCGTTGGATCATGAGAGCAGGCTGCGCAGCAGAGACGGTGACACCCTGATGCAGGGCCTTCGCACTGCAGCATTCGCCGAATCCATCGTCGTAGACCAATCCCAAGTGGTACAAGTTCCCGAGGACCTACCGTTTGACCGTGCTTGCCTCCTGTCCTGCGGGGTGATTGCCGGCCTGGGAGCCGTGGTAAACACAGCACAGCTTGAACTTGGCAGCAGTGTGGTGGTACTCGGTACGGGCGGTGTGGGGCTGAACAGCGTGCAGGGTGCCGTGCTTTCCGGTGCAGCCAAGATCATCGCTGTGGATCTGCTCGACCACAAGCTGGAGTCAGCGCGGCATTTCGGGGCCACGCACACCATCAACGCCAAGCATCTGGATGCGGTGGCAGCCGTGCAAGCGCTGACAGATGGGCGCGGAGCTGACTATGCTTTCGCGACGGTCGGCAGTTCCACAGCTATCTCCCAGGCAAGCCGGATGATCCGCAGAGGTGGCACGGCCGTTGTGGTGGGGATGCCCTCAAACAAGGATGCCGAGTTTACCCTCAATGCAAACGACCTGGTCTATGGCCGCGCGGTGATCGGCAGTCTCATGGGTTCATCGCAGATGTCGGTCGACATCCCTCGCCTGGTGGCGCTATACCAGCAACGTCGACTCAAACTGGACGAACTGATAACAGGCCGGTATCCATTGGAGAGGATCAACGAGGCGATCGAATCAGCGGAGCGAGGCGAAGCGCTGCGGAATGTGATTGTGTTCTGATAGACGGGCCATCGGGAGAGATAAGCGAGGACAATGACTCATGAAGATCTCGGACGTCAAAACGTATGTGGTCGGGAATCCACCACCTCACCATGGGGGGCGATACTTTGTATTCCTCAAGCTTACAACGGACAGCGGGATAGAGGGTTTTGGTGAGGCCTATTCCGTGCCCTTCCACCCACACACTGTTGCACGCATGATCGAGGATG
>JASFHU010000268.1:0-6200 GCA_050123055.1 Anaerolineae bacterium | reverse complement strand
CGCCCGGCAGCATGCCAACTGGACCTGTTGGCCTGCAGGAATGGGCCCAGTACCAGGGCCAAGACTACAGGATTGCAGGCAGTGGTTTCCTGTTCGCGCTGGCCAGCGGCGAGATCGTGGCCGCTACAACTGCCCATAGCGTAAGGCTGGGCGATCCTGACCAGCCCCTGGAGTGGATCGCGCTGGGGATCGCTGACCGTAGCGGCTTTGTGGGCGAGTTTGAAACGCTCAGAGGCAAACCTGGCCAGCGCCTGACGCCCGAAAACCTGACCGTGGACTATTTGCTGCTCGAGGTTGACCAGCCGGTCGACCCCGATCTGGTGCTGGTACCCGACCCGCGGGGTGCCCCGCAGCCGGGCGAACGAGTCTCTCTGTACAGCGGTCTTGGCGAGGGGCAGGGGAACGTGCGAGTGCTCAGCGGAACGGTGCAGTCGGCCGGCGACGACGCCGTATGGGTACTCATGGACGGTGCGTTCAACCCCGGGCTGATGAGCGGCTCACCCCTAGTCAGCCAACACACCGGCCAGGTGGTGGGCATGGCTGTGGCCGCAAGCCGGCGCATCAACCGCCTGCTGATAGGGATTCATCCCATAGGCTCTCTGGTCCGACTGGCCGGGTCCGCGACGGAGTCTCGCAGGCTGATCGATCTGGTCCAAGAGGCCGAACAGTAACTTGACGGCGAGCACACTGGACGAGTCTGAAACTGGAAGAAATGCCACACCGGCAAAGACCGCAAATTCCTTGCTGCTTCTGACGGCTGAACCTGATACACTGGTCCAGTGTGTCGCCTTTGCAGCAAGGGTTGACAGCCAGTGACGGTTGTGCTATCCTTGAGCCCGTATTCCAAAGCAAGAGAGGCAAGCTATGTGGCAAGCGTACGAGATGCCCACTTCGGTAGAAGGCGTGTTGGACACCCTGGCCCAGTATGAGGGGCAGGCGCAGATCATTGCTGGCGGCACTGATCTCGTCATCGAATTACAGGAGGGAAAGCACAGCGTCGAATGTCTGGTGGACGTGACCTGCATCCCCGGCCTGGACCAGATCGAGCGGCAGGGTGAGTGGTTGGTCCTGGGGGCCAATGTAACCTTCCGGCAGCTCAAGGACTCGCCCTTGGTGCAGGACCAGGCACGCGTGCTGTCGGAAGCGGCAGCCACGGTGGGTGCGCTACAGATCCAGACAATGGCGACGCTGGCGGGCAACGTGGTCAGTTCCCTGCCCGCGGCCGACGGCAGCGTGGCCTTGCTGGCACTGGACGCCGAAGTAGAGATTGCCGGGGCGCAAGGGCGGATCTGGCGACCGGTTGGAGAGCTGTTCCTGGGACCGGCCAGGTCAGCTATCGACCCCACCCGGCAGATGATCACAGCTATTCGCGTTCCGCTGTCGGAAGAGCCCCACGGCTCGGCCTGGGAGAGGATCGGACGGCGGCGAGCCCTGGTGCTTCCGATCCTGAACTGCGGCGTGAGCGTCGGTCTGAGCGGCGATGGCCAGCGGTTCGAGTGGGCGCGCATCGCCCTTGGCCCGGTGGCACCAGTTCCCTTCCGGGCCCAGGAGACCGAGGCATTCCTAGCTGGCAGACCGACCACGCAGGAGACGGTCGCCCAGGCAGCCGAGATCGCATCGGGCGAGGCCAAACCCCGAACCAGCTTGCTCCGGGCTTCCAAGGAGTACCGGGTTAAGGTGCTCAAGGTTCTGGTCCGGCAAGGCCTGACACGGGCCATAGAGCAGGCCCAAGCGCGCACCGCCTGACAGGGCGACTCAACACGTGGCCCCTGGCCCGTGATGCACGATACACACAGGAGACGACACAGACATGGAAGCCAAGACCTATCCCCTGACCATGATCGTCAACGACCACGAGGTAACGTTGCATGTTCAAGCCGATGAGCTTCTGGTGGACGTGATCCGTGACCGGCTGGGACTGATCGGCACCAAGGTCGGCTGCAACGAAGGCGAGTGTGGGGCCTGCACCGTGATCATGGGGGGCGAGGCGGTCCTCGCCTGCCTCATCCCAGCGCTGCGCGCCCAGGGCCAGCAGATTACGACCATCGAAGGCCTGAGCGACGGCGAGACCCTGCACCCCCTTCAGCAGGCGTTCGTCGAACATGGAGCCGTGCAATGCGGCTATTGCATCCCGGGCTTTATCATGTCGGCCAAGGCCTTGCTGGATAGGAACCAAAACCCTACGAGTGACGAGATCAAGGAGGCCATCGCCGGCAACCTGTGCCGCTGCACGGGTTACGTCAAAATTATTGAAGCTATTGAGGATGTGGCCAGTCAGGGCGCGTAGGGGGCCCGGGCGATAGGATGGAAGCAGGCTCGACAGGACTCGGACTATACGTTCATATCCCCTTTTGTCAGGCCAAGTGCACCTATTGCGATTTCAACTCTTACTCCGGGCTGGAAGTCCTTTTTGATGATTATGTGGCTGGACTGGTCCGCGAGATGGAATTGGTGGAGCCGACCCAGGTCAGGACTGCCTACATCGGGGGCGGAACACCCACACTACTGCCCCTTCCCCATCTCACCCGGCTATTGGGCAGGATGCGGGACACTTTTGCCCTAAACGCAGAGACTGAGATCAGCATCGAGGCCAATCCGGGCGCCCTAGACTCGGGCAAGCTGGGCGGACTGCTCAAGTCGGGCGTGAACCGGCTGAGCCTGGGTATTCAGAGTTTTGACCACGAGGAGCTGTTTCTGCTGGGGCGGATTCACAGCGCAGGCGAAGCCGCCCATGCCTTGCACACCGCCAGGCAGGTGGGATTTGACAACATCAGTCTGGATCTGATCTACGGCCTGCCGGGGCAAGCACTGATCTCCTGGCAGGATTCGCTCAAGCGCGCCCTGGACTTGCGACCAGACCACCTGTCCCTCTATGCCCTCACCATCGAGGCCAGCACACCCCTGGCTACCGCCATCGCAGAGGGCGGGCTTCCCCCTCCCGATCCCGACCTGGCGGCTGACATGTACGAGTTCGCCCAGGAGTTCCTTTCGGCGGCAGGGTTTGTGCACTATGAGATCTCGAACTGGGCCCGGACACCTAAACACGTCTGCCAGCACAACCTGACCTATTGGCGCAATGAGGCCTACCTTGGCGTTGGAGCCGGAGCGCACTCCTGGCAGAACGCCCGCCGCTGGAGCAACACGGCCCATCCGAGGGACTATGTGGACCAGGTGCTCGATGGCCGGCACCCGCTAGCTAGCGAGGAGACCATCTCTCCGCGTCTGGAGATGGGCGAGACGATGATCATGGGTTTGCGCCTGCTCGACGAGGGTGTCCATTATGGGCGCTTTCACGAGCGATTTGGTGTCGATCCCAGGGCCTTGTTCTCCGATGAACTGAAAGGGCTTGTCGAACTGGGCTTGCTCCAGACCGACGGCGTCGGCGTGAGACTGTCGTCGAGAGGCCGGCTGCTGGGCAATCAGGTCTTTGTACGCTTTTTGCCCGACTAGTTCTCTCGCCATAAGCTCTGCCCACTCAACCAGCATCCTGAGCCTGTCGAAGGATGAGCCTGTCGAAGGATGAGCCTGGCGGGCAGGATTTGTTTCGGCTGAATTGGCGATTCCTGTTCCCAAACACCAATACGAGGAGGCAATCATGACGGGTGAAGCATACGATCCGCTGGCGTCGGTGCAAGCAGCAGGACCTCCAGGCACCATCTCGTTCATTTATGGCCTGCCAGACTCGGCAACCTTTCCGGTCGACGAGTTGCGACGCGCGGCCGACCAGGTACTGAAGGAGCGGCCCGAGCTAGCCCTGCAATACGGGCCAGAGCAAGGCTACGGGCCGCTCATCGATTTTTTGCGGGACAGAGTGGCCAGCACAGAGAGCCTGCTCCTGGAGCGCCCGCAGATCATGCTCACCGGCGGATCAGCCCAGACTCTCGACCACCTATCCACCATCTTTTCCAGGCCGGGCGACATAGTCCTGGTTGAGGCGCCGACCTATCACGAGACGCTCCAGCTTTTCCGCGACCATGGACTGCGCCCCTTGCAGATTCCGACCGACGCCGATGGACTGGTGCCGCAGGCGCTGGCCGACCGGCTCCAGGACCTGGGACGGCAGGGAGAGCGGGCCCGCTTCCTGTACACAATTCCCAACTATCAGAACCCCAGCGGCATCACACTCGCTGCGTCGCGCCGGCCAGAGATCCTGGCTCTGGCAGAACGCCACGACTTTTTGGTGGTCGAAGATGACGTCTATCGCGATCTGGACTACGAGGGTGAGGTACCCCCGTCCCTCTTTGGCCTGGATGATGGCCAGCGCACGCTGCGGATCGGCAGCTTTTCCAAGGTCCTGGCGCCAGGCGTGCGGATGGGTTGGCTGATGGGACCTGTGGACCACATCGATCGCCTGATCGGCAGTGGGTTGCGCTGCATGGGGGGGGGCGCCAATCCGCTGGTGGCCAACATCCTGGCCACCTACTGCCTGCAGAGCCAGTTCGAGCGCCACATCGAGCATCTGCGCCACGTATACCGCGAGCGCCGCGATGCCATACTGACCGCGCTGGCGGAGCACATGCCCGCTGGCGTGACCTGGACGCGGCCAGGGGGCGGCTTTTTCATCTGGTTGAGCCTGCCACCTCCATTCCGTGCGGCCGAGGTGGTGGCACGGGCCCGGGAGGCCAAGCTGCTGATCCCGGCGGGCGATCCCTTCTTTGCCGAGCAGCCAACCGGACAGCACCTACGCCTTGCCTTTAGCTATGTGACCCCGGAAAAGATCGGGGCTGGGATCGAGACTTTGGGCCGGGTACTGCGGGAAGCCTGATTCTGACCAACCTCGGAGTCTCTGAGGCTGTTCCTACTCAAGTTGTCCCGGCCCTTGGGGTATGCTATAATCAGCAGACCGGATAGATGGGATGCGACTGAAGCCGCCACTACGAAGTGGGCCTCGAAGAGCGGGCGTCTTTGCGCAAGGAGTTTTCCATGGCGTTCGTGAGACAGCGTACCAAAGCGGAGAGCATCGCCTGGTTCCACGATCACGTCTCGTCGGGCAAGGTGGACTTTTTTACCCAGTATGGCATGGACTTTGTCCCGGGCCGGCGCGAGGGCGTCTACCTTTGGGATGTGCAGAACGAGGTACGCCTGATCAACTGCCACTGCAATGGCGGAGTCTTTAACCTGGGCCACCGGCACCCGGTTGTGGTTGAGACGCTCAAAAGTGCCCTCGATGAACTCGACATCGGAAACCACCACCTCGTCTCGGAGCAGCGGGCGGCGCTGGGCCGCCGGCTGGCAGAGTTGGCCCCCGGAGACCTGCCGTACACGGTCTTTGCCGTGGGCGGCGGTGAGGCCATCGACTTTGCGCTCAAGCTGGCCCGCGCCCACACGGGCCGGCCTGGCGTCATCTCGGCCCGGGGTGGGTACCACGGACACACCGGCCTGGCCCTGGCCGCCGGTGACCGCCAGTACCGGGAGCCCTTCGGGCCGATGCCGCCAGGCTTTGTCCAGGTGGCATTTGGCGACATAGAGGCGGTAGCCGCCCAGATGGGCGACGATACGGCGGCCGTCATTCTCGAAACCGTCCCCGCCACCCTGGGCATGCCCATTGCCTCCCCCGAATACTTTGGGGAACTGCGCGCCCTTTGCAACCGCCATGGCGCCCTGCTCATCATCGACGAGGTGCAGAGCGGGCTGGGCCGAACTGGCAGGATCTGGGCCATCGAGCACTGGGCGGACCCGGCCGCAAGCGGATCGATGGTTGAACCAGACATCCTGGTGACCGGCAAGGGGCTCAGCGGCGGAATCTATCCCATCGCCGCCACCTGTTACCGCGCCGAGCTGAACCCCTTTGTGCACGCCAACCCTTTCATCCACATCTCAACCTTTGGCGGAGCTGAGGTTGGCTGCGCCGTGGCTCTGGCCGTCCTGGAGTTGACGGCTGCACCGGCCTTTCTCAGTCACGTGGGCGAGCTGGCCGATCGTTTTGATAGCGGCTTCCAGCAGCTCCGGGGGCGGTACCCCGAGACCCTGGTTGAGGCCCGGCAGATCGGGTTGATGATCGGGCTGGTCTTCCCCGACGAGACCTGCGGCCCGTTGATGACCAAGTTGCTCTACGACCAGGGCGTGCTGGCCATCTATGCCAACAACGACCAGCGGGTGCTTCAGTTCTTGCCCCCGCTTGTCATGACCGACCTTGAAGCCGAGGAGGTGCTCGGCGCCCTGGATCGCGCACTAGCGACACTCAGCCGTATGCGCGGTTG
>JASFHU010000267.1:0-6208 GCA_050123055.1 Anaerolineae bacterium | reverse complement strand
TCCGGACGACATTGGCGAACCGGTCCACTTTTTGTGCTGGTCCCTGGCCCTGTACCGCTCCGGGGACACGGCCCAGGCCGCCCAGAGGTTGCGCCAGACCATGCTGTCCAACCTCTATCTGATCCCCCATCTCCTCGGCCGGGAGCAGGCCGAACTGGACATTTGGCACAGCACAAACTACGAGCAGAAGGATTTTCTCGAATACGTGCCCCCGGAGATCTGGGCCTTGTGGGATGCGCCCGCGCTACAATGGGCCGGTGAGACCTACGATAGCCCCGAATTACGTCGGGTTCGCGCCCGCTTCATCGAGATCCACGAGCAGCTCAGGTCAGAGCCGCGCGGTCCCCGGCGGAGCGCATTGGTGGATGAAGCATTCCGGCTCCAAGCTGCCAAGCTGGAGTAACCACAAGCATCGTGTACGCAACCTGGATCACCAGGCTATCATCGACCTGATTCCACAGCCACCATTCATCCCGCAATAGTGTTACAGTGTCATAGTACCGCGATCCGCCAACCCTGGTCGGCCCTATCCCCCATTCTCCAGGCTTCGATCAATCCAATTCGTTCCTTTCCCAAGTCGTTCACCAAGAACACACATAGAAACACATTCCACGGTCGTGCGTATCACGCATCCCACTCATCCGCTACGAGGGCAATCCTTTGCCACCGTAGAACATCAGCGGAAAGAGGATGGGTCTTTGTTCGAGATCCAACTTGCTAACGGCGAGCGCCGACTCATTCCTTTGGACTGGACGGATCAGATTCCACCGATGGTCACTTTGCCTGAAGCTCGCTTTCTGCTGGCAAACTTGCTTTCTGTACGCCAACGCGTGGACGAGCTTTTGCCACCATCCGAAGAATCGTGCATACTTCCTCAAGATAACACTGAAATCGAAGGAGGAAGTAATGATACTGCCAAAGGAGGCCGCCTGGTCGAAGCTGACGGATGCCCAACGCGACCGAGCCATTGCCATTCTGGTGCAGATCCTTCTGCGTCAACTGATGCAGGGCCACCGCAACGGCAGCGGTCCGAATCCGCAGGAGGTTGAGTTGACATGACGATCTCCAGGGCAAAAGTGTTAGCTGAGCATCTTGAGCGGTGGGCCTACGTCTACGTACGCCAGTCTGACCCAGCTCAAGTGCTCGACCACCAGGAAAGCACGCGACGGCAGTATGAGTTGCAGAATCGCGCTCGGCAGTTGGGCTGGCCAGACGAGCGCATTGTGGTCATCGATGAGGACTTGGGCCGGTCAGCTTCCGATGCCAGCCAGAGGCGTAGCGGATTCGAGCGCTTACTGGCCGATGTCGTCGTCGAGCGTGCCGGTGCGATTCTGAGCGTCGAAGTCTCGCGCCTAGCCCGTCAGGACAGCGAAGGACACCGGCTTGTAGAAGTAGCAGCCCTGACCGGTACCTTGCTAATCGATGAGAGAACAGTCTATGACCCGCGTCTGCCTGATGATCGGCTGATGCTGGGCATCAAAGTGCTCCTCAGCAGCAATGAAGTGCGTCAGATGGGCCAGCGCTTGTGGGAGAACAAGCTCCGCAAAGCGCAACGTGGCGAACTGCGCATCAACCTTCCGGTTGGCTTGGTCTTCGTCCCCCAACAGGGTGTCTGTATGGAACCCGATGAGCGTGTTCAGGCCGCTGTGCACCTCTTGTTTGAGCGTTTTCGGCTGAGCCACAAGATCAGTCACGTGGTACGCTATTTTCACGACCATGGTCTGCAATTCCCCAAGCGCAAAGGAGGCTGGCATGGTCCCCTGGAATGGGGGCCTCTCAGTTGTCAGCGAGTTCGGGCAGTCCTCTGTAACCCCCTTTATGCCGGGGCCTACGTCTATGGCCGGGTCACGCATCGGGCTGTCGCCAAACCGGCAGGCAAACTGCATCAGCCTGTAGTTCGCCTGCCAGCGCAGGACTGGGCAGTAACCATCTGGGATGACTTCCCCGGTTACATCAGCCGCGCAGAATACGAAGCCAACCAGGCTATCTTGGCCCAAAATCGCCGCAAATCGCCCGGCGGTCCCGGTCGCCGACAAGATGGTGCAGCCCTGTTGACCGGTATCGTGTTATGCGGTCGCTGTGGGCAACGAATGCAGGTTGTCTACAGTGGCAAAGATAGCCAGTGCATTACCTACATCTGTTGCCATCGCCAACGTCGCTACGCCGAACCCGTCTGCCAACGGATTCCTGGTCAAGCTCTGGACCCAGCCATTGCTCAGGCCGTACTGGCTGCTCTGACTCCAGCTCAGATCGAACTCAGTTTGGCTGTCATGCAGGAACTGGAGCGCCAGCAAGCGGAACTCCGCAAACAATGGGAACTCAAACTGGAAGGGGCGCGCTATGCCGCCCGGCTTGCTCAACGCCGCTATGAGCAAGTCGACCCGGAAAACCGTCTCGTCGCTCGCAGCCTGGAGCAGCAGTGGGAAGCCAAGTTGCGTGAAGTCGATCGCTTGCAGACCGAATTCGTCCGCCAGCAACGCCAGCTTATTCTGACTCTAAACCCAGCCCAACGTCAGCAACTGGCCGACCTGGTCCGCGACCTACCCAGAGTCTGGCATGCAGAAACCACTTCTTGGACAGAGCGCAAAGATCTGCTACAATTGCTGGTAGCTGACGTGACGCTGACCCGGCAGGAGACTGATATCTTGGCCCAAATCCGCTGGCATACCAACGAACTGGATACTTTCTCTATCCCCCTCCCCAAGCGGGGAGCACCTCCTGTGCCAATGGCCGTTGTCGAGCGTGTCCGCAGGCTGAGCAAAACACATACAGATCGTCAGATCGCGGCTGAGCTTACCCAAGATGGCATCCAAACGCCTCAAGGCAAGCCTTTCACCGCCCAACGAGTGCAAGGCATACGTCGCCGCTGCGGAATCCGCAAGCGCTCCTCCAACTCAGATCAACGATATGGTTTTAAAGGTGCATTATGAAAACGAATTCCCCAATTCGGTGTTGTCTCCATCCGCCTGGTGCCGGTCACGACACAGCTCCCCAATCGGCCACTTGCCCAGAACTCCAAATGCGGGTAGAATGGTCAGTGCTCAGACAAGTTTCGTTGTTCCTATGCGGGCGTCAAACGAGAGGTGAACCATGACCGGATCAAGCCCTACTCCGAGTGAGTGGCGCAAGCTCTATCAAGCTGCCATCCGTGTGAAAGAGATCGCACCCTGGGACTGGATGACAGAAACAGACATCTTTGGCGTACAAGATCCAGAGACCGGCGAGATTGGCTTTGTCAGTGTCATGGGAATGTTGGGCGAGCACTTGGCCGTGGCGGTCTATCTTGGAGCAGAAGGGCTGTATAGCTTCTGGGGTTTCCAGCAAATAGCAGACTCTGCGCCGCCTGAAGCTCTGCTGGGGATGATTCATCTCCAAGCCTCCTTTGAGGATCGAGGCGAGCTGACCACAAAAGACCGCGCTGTGATCAAGGAACTGGGGCTCAAGTTTCGCGGGCGACAGGAATGGCCGCTGTTTCGCAGTTATCGCCCCGGTTATCTCCCCTGGTATTTGGAGGCGCCGGAAGCTCGGACCTTAACCTACGCCTTGGAGCAGGCCGTGGAGGTGGTGCTGCGATTCAAAGAAGCTCCAGCATCGCTGGAGCCCACCGATGAGGAGAGTTACCTGGTTCGCGTGCCACGGGAGGTCAGGGGCAACCTTGTCTGGGAAGATGAGGTGGTGAGGGTGCCCCCGGTCGAGCCTGAGCCCATTCCCATCGTGATGGATATGGAAGCACTGGAATGGGTGAAGCAGTTGCCGCGGAGTGAGCATACCCTCGAGGTGGAACTCTTTGTGTTTCCAGCCCCTATTCAGGAAAAGGGGGCTCGTCCTTACCTTCCCCACATGCTGTTGCTGGTAGAGAGCCAAAGTGGTGTGATTCTCGGCAGTGAACTGCTGGAGCCCGAACCAGGGCTGGTGGAGATGTGGGGAACGGTTCCGATGAAGGTGGTGCACCAGCTTGCCCATATGGGGCTTCTCCCCCGTGAAATTCAAGTCCGGTCGTTCCAGCTTCACGCGCTGCTTGAATTGCTGGAAGAGGACTTGGACGTTGAGGTCAAGGTAGCGCCCAGGTTGCCCAGCCTGGATCGAGCCAAGGAGGCACTTCTGCACAGGTTTGTCTGACGAGGGGAAATACTGAGTCCTATCCTGTCGCCTGTTGTAGCCGCTCAACCAACCATACATTCACCAGTGTCTCAGGCGCGATACCGCGCGCCCGGGCCTGTTCCTCGATTCGCTCATAAACTTCCGGTTCAAGTGTCACACGACGCCGACGCTTGGCCCTGACTTTGAATTCGACTTCATGCGTTTGATCCCAGAAATCGGCCAGGCTGTGTTCATCCCAAAAATCGCCTATCTCTTCCAGTGTCTCTGCCTTCGAGATACTGGTGAGACTCTGGTTCTTACTTTCGCTCATACCGTCTACGTTCCTTTCGATCCATATCCCTTGCACTCAAGATCAAAGCTGTGTGGTCCACTTTGTGGATAAAGAACACGATCAAGTATCGCCCTGCATCTGTCTGTCCTCCTGCCGAGTACACGTCTTCACCTGTCTGATGTCCCGATTCGACAAATCGGAATCGTGGATTGTTGAAGAACACATCCTCAACTTCATCCTGAGTGACGTCGTGCTTGACAGCTAGCTTCTCAACTATGTCGGGAAGCCAGATGAAATCATCGATCTGCAAGGGACGGCTCCATCCACTACGGAGTGCCTGATGTTCTCCAATACGATCTTACTTCAGCCCACGACATTATACCACAGCTCGGGGAAAGGCGTCAAAGCTTCAAGTGGGCCGCTCTACCTGCTCATGGGCGATGTGGAAGGGGCCATCAAGTCCTGCGAGTGGGTCGAGCAGACCTTTCCGGACGACCTCGGCGAACCGGTCCATTTCCCATGCTGAACCCTGTCGCTGTAGCGATCGACTCCACAGCTGCCATTCATCCCGTCTACGAATAATCCCCCAGCCATCGCACCCAGTCCAGGCGCTCACGGATTCTATTGTACATCCGTGAGTCTCCGCTGATCCATGGCGGGGCGGTTTGCTCAGTCAGCACCCAACAACAAACCCTCCCTGCTCTCCGTGGCTCTGAGGTACAGTTGGTCGCTTGATAGTGGGCGAAGATCCCCGTCAGCCAAAGGTCAGGCCCAGTTCAGGTAGATCTGGCCGGGCTGCGTTATCCTGGGGACAGTAACTGTTCCGCGGAGGCGACAAGGAGGAGCGCCCTATGATTCATTCGTTCAAGAAATTGGCCAGGGAGCACGAGCCGACTGCCGGCGGCAAGGGCAGAACCCTGGCCCGGCTCTACCAGGCGGGCTACCGGGTACCCGATGGGTTCATCATCCTGCCGGCTGCCTTCGCCGGCGACGAGCTGACCGCTAAAGCCTGGGTCCAGGTGCAGGCCCATCTCGCCCGCCTGCGCCGGAACGACCGGGATGGCTCCTTTGCCGTCCGCTCTTCGGCGTTGAGCGAAGACTCGGCCCAGGCGTCCTTCGCCGGTGAATTTGAGACGGTCCTCGACGTGAGCACGGATCGTGACATCCGGGCAGCCATCCACACCGTGCGCCGATCGCGACACAGTGCCAGGGTGCAAGCCTACACCCACGCACGGGGACTGGAGGCTGCAGAGCACGAGATCGCCGTCATTGTCCAGCGTCTAGTCCGGGCAGATTTTTCTGGCGTGCTGTTCACCGTCGATCCGGTTACGGGCGACCTGATGCGGATGACGGGCAACTTTGTGCCTGGCCTGGGCGAAGAACTGGTCTCCGGGCAGGTGAATGCGGAAACCTTTACCCTGGACCGTCCAAAGGGGACTTACAGCGGGCCGGCAGAACTCGACCGCTCTGCACGCGCGCTCTACCGTTACGCCCGCAAGCTGGAGCGGGAGCTGGGTGGCCCGCAGGATATCGAATGGGCGGTTGCGGGCAGGCGGCTGTACATCCTCCAATCGCGCCCCATCACCACCCTGAGCGGGTACAAAGCCGAAACCGCCGAATGGAACGACAGTCTACGGGGCAACTTTTTGTGGTCTGGCACCAACTTGGTCGAAGGCGCGCCTCAAGTACAAACCCCTTTCACCTGCTCCTTGCGGAAGGGCCTCGTCTACGAAGGTGTGGATCTTGGTGACGGTTCTTCCGTGGGCGTGGACGGTTATCCCATGGCGGGCATCATCGGCGGTCGCGCCTATATCAATCTCAGTATCCAGGTTTCCG
>JASFHU010000266.1:0-6216 GCA_050123055.1 Anaerolineae bacterium | reverse complement strand
GCTCGATTATACCTCAGAACCAGAGCAACGACAATTCGCTCCGCAGACCCTGACACTTGAGCCAGAGCGGTTTGAGTGGTATAATGGATCCACTAGCATCTGGCAGGAGGAGTTGAGCCTATGCCGCGCAAAGTATTCGACCCGCGTACGCTCGCCGTCACAGCAGTGATGACCGCTATCGTCTTTGTGCTGACCCGCTTGGTCCAGTTGGGTCCGACACCCGTCGGGGGGTATATCCACCTAGGCGACGTCGGTGTATTTTTCAGTGCTTTTGCCTTCGGTCCGTGGGTCGGCGGAGTAGCCGGCGGGCTGGGAACTGCGCTGGCAGATTGGACCAGTCCTTTTGCGCAGTGGGGCATCGCTTCTCTCCTGATCCACGGCACACAGGGCTGGGTTGCAGGCTGGATAAGCACCAGGTGGCAGGATACCAAGGGCCTTGTCCTTGCCTCGGTCATCGGCGGGGCCATCGTCGTAGTCGGCTATTTGATAGCGGGTACTTTTTTCTTGGGCTTTGGGGTGGCCCTCAGCGAGGTGCCCTTGAATATCATCCAGGTAACCGTCGGTGCCATCTTGGCTGTTCCTCTCTTTGCGGCTGTCCGGCGTGCCTATCCACCCATCATGAACCTGGGTCGTGGCGGCCAGTAGGTACCTGCGGGTAGGCAGCCCGCCAAGCCATGTCTGACGCCATCCTGATCGAGGGGCTGCGTTTCGCTTATCCCTCCCTTGCCCCCGATGCGCCTACCCGCTGGGTGATCGATGGACTCGACCTGCACATCCACTCTGGCGAGTGGCTGGCGGTGATGGGTGCCAGCGACGTAGGCAAGACGACCCTCTGCTTGTTGCTTGCTGGGCTGGCCCCGAACCTCACCGGTGGGGAGCTAGAAGGACGGGTCGTCGTCGCGGGACGGGATACCCGGCAGCATCCCCCGCCTGCCCTGGCTGACACCGTGGGCCTGCTCTTCCAGGAGCCGGAGACGCAACTGTTCAACTCGACCGTCGAAGGCGAGATAGCCTGGGGGTTGGAGAACCTTGGCCTCCCTGAGTCTGAGATCAGGCAGCGGGTGGACGAAGCGCTGGCTCTGCTCCGCCTTGCCCCGGTGCGATATCGTATGCCCAGCGGGCTTTCGGGTGGTGAAAAGAAACGTGTGGCTCTGGCCTCGGTACTGGCGATGCAGCCTGCAGTGCTTGTTCTCGACGAACCTATGGGCGGGCTGGATCCTGCGGGTCGCCGCGAGGTATTGACCGCACTGTCGGACCTAAGCCGCGATCGCTCCGTGACCATCGTCATGACAGAAAGCGATCCTGAGGCTGTAGCAGCCTTTGCCGACCGACTGGTTGTGCTCCACCAGCCTGCCCCTGCGTCCGCACTCGCCGGACCCGGCCCAAGTAGTGCTGGGGGAGAGGTTGAGGGGGGAAGGATTGCCCTGGAAGGAACTCCCCGTGACCTATTTCGCCAGGTAGAGCGGCTGACCGAGCTCGGCGTGGCAGTTCCCCAGATAGCCCAGGTGGCTGCGGAGCTCAACAAGCGCCTGGGTACTGGCTTTGACTTTCTCACCGTTGCCGAAGGGCGAGAAGCACTGGCGGTGCACTTTGGCTGATGTCGCCCTCGAACTTGCCGACCTCTGGTTTTGGTACGAAGACGAAACCGCGTCCGTGCTGCGCGGGGTGAATCTGTCGGTTCAGCGCGGCGAGTTTGTGGCGCTTGTGGGGGCCAATGGTTCGGGCAAGACCACGCTAGCCAAGCAGTTTAACGGCCTGCTCCGGCCGCGACGCGGACAGGTTCGGGTGAGCGGACAGGACACAGCCAATCGTTCAATCGGCGAGTTGGCCCGGAAGGTAGGCTTTCTCTTCCAGCACCCAGAACAGCAGATATTCAGTGCTACGGTGCGCGAGGAAGTGGCTTTTGGGCCGCAGAACCTTGGTCTGCCACACGGCGAGGTAGAGGCTCGGGTGAAGGCTGCGCTAGATCGCTTTGACCTGATGACCATCGCTGATAGGCCGCCGGCCATCCTAAGCTACGGCCTCCGGAGACAGATCACCCTGGCTTCGCTGGCTGCCATGGACCCGCCGGTGTTGGTACTGGACGAACCGACTGTTGGTCTGGATGCTGCTGACCAACAGGAGACGTTTAGCTGGCTCTCCGAGCTACACAGCCAAGGCCGGACGATCCTGCTCGTCAGCCACGATATGGCCCTCGCCGCCGAGCATTGCGATCGTATCGTCGCGCTCCACGACGGACAGATCATTGCCGATGGCACACCGGCGCGCGTGTTTCGACAGCCAGAACTGCTGGCTAGTACCTCCCTGGTTCCCCCCCCGGTAATGACTCTGGCTCAGGCGCTCCGCCCCTACGGCCTGCAGGTTGAGGGCCTGACGGTGAACGCCTTTTGCCATGAATATGTCATCCTGACAGAAGAGCGACAGCGATGAGAGGGCAAAATGAGCCAGCAATTTGACCTGTACTTGCCTCGCGATTCGTGGCTACACCAGATGGATCCACGGGCCAAGCTGTGGGCAGTACTTCTGGCTGGAACCCTTGGGCTGCTGTTCAAGCAGATCGGTCTGCTGCTCGTGCTGTTGCTCGTTGCCAACCTGGCACTGCTTGCGGCCCGGATACCCCTGGACCGGATCCGGTGGTTGTGGGCGCGGCTGGTACCGCTGTTGGTATTGATCTTGATCCTGCAGCCCCTCTTTGCCCCGGGCCCAGGGGCTGATCTTCTTCGACTAGGGCCGGTACGCCTCACGGTCGCCGGACTGTTGGACGGGGTGAGCTTTGCAGCGCGAGCGGCAGCCCTGGCTTTCATCGCTGCTGTGTTGCTGCTGACCACAGATCCTGCCCAACTGGTCCAGGGTCTGGTCAAGCTCGGCCTGCCCTATCCCTTTGGGCTGACGGTCGGCATGGCCTTCCGCTATGTGCCGACTACCTACGGCCTCTTTGTGACCATCAGCGAGGCCCAACAGGCACGGGGATGGATCATGGGCGAGGGGAGTTTCTTGCAACGGGCGCGATCCTATATACCCATCCTGGTGGCCACGATCATTGCCGCTCTGCGCATGGCCGATAACCTGGGGCTGGCCCTGGCCGCGCGGGGTTTGGGCTACCCGGCGCGCAGGACCAGTCTGCACGACATACAGCTTGACGCCACGGATTGGCTGGTCGTGGTCGCATCGACCCTCATCTTTTCTGGGATGGTGTTCCTGCGCTTTGGGTTGGGCTTTGGTGCGGAACCCTGGAGTTAGAAGCCTTCGAGCCGAGTCACATCCACAACCCCCCGGCTGAGCGCCCAGATATCTTGCAGCAAGGCCAGGCGAGTCTCCCGTAGGGACTGATCATCGTGCATCACCAGCACCTCGTCGAAAAAGCCATTGATAGCCGGGATCATGGGGCGCACAGCAGTGAGCATCCGGTCTACGTCGCTCTCCGGTGTGATCTGCGGGCGAGCGATCTCGTAGGCAGCTCTGAGGGCCGTCGTGGCAGGCTCAGGATCCAGGCCCGGCTGGAACTCATAGCGCTCTTTTCGATCGCGCACGATGCGAATGCAACGCCCGTAGGCATTGAGCAGGTCGGGCCAATCCTCGCGCTCTACCCAGACACTCAACTGAGCGACGGCACGATAAGCACTGTAGGGATCATCCCCCCGTTCGGCCAAGACAGCATCCACGACGTCGTGGCGAAAGCCTTTGTCCCGCAGCCAACCCCGCAGCCGCTCGACGATAAAGCTCGACACCGCGTCGAGGGCTTGCTCCGCGACGGGCACCGGCATGAGCGCCGCCGCCTCGTCCAGGAGCGGGCGCAGCGACAGGGGAACCTCGAGGGCGATGAGACTCTGGACCAAGCCCAGGGCAGCACGGCGCAGGCCGTAAGGATCGGCCGAGCCTGTAGGTATCAGGTTCACACCGAACAGACCCACCAAGCTGTCCAGCCGGTCGGCCAGACCCAAGGCCAGGCCGGGGTTGGTCTCTGGCGAGACATCATCGGCGGAACGGGGCAGGTAGTGCTCAGAGATGGCCACAGCCACCGCCTCTGGCTCGCCCGACGAGCGAGCGTACTCACGCCCCATGAGGCCCTGAAGGCTGGTGAGCTCGATGACCAGTTGCGTAGCCAGGTCTGCCTTGGCCAGGTGCGCAGCACGTTGGGCGGCAGCCAGATCCTCATCGCCGAGGTCTAGCCCCCGACCCACGGCAGGCACGAGCTGTTCCAGCCTCTTGCTCTTGTCCAGCATTGAACCCAAGTCTTCCTGAAAAGTGAGTGTATCCAGACGCGGCAAGAAGCTCTCCAGCGAATCACGCGTGTCGTTCTCGTAAAAGAACTTGGCATCGGCAAAGCGGGCGCGGATCACATCCTCGTTTCCCTCCCGAACCAGATCCAGGTGCAGGTCGTCGCCATTGCGCACCGCAACAAAGTAGGGCATCAACTCGCCGCTGTCTGCCTCGACCACTGGGAAGTAGCGCTGATGTTTCTTCATGACGGTGATGAGCACTTCCTGGGGCAGCGCCAGGTATTCAGGCTCGAAGCGGCCCAGCAAGACAGTCGGGTATTCGACCAGGTTAGCAACCTCATCCAGCAGGCCCGGGTCGTCCGGGATGCGCCCACCCACCGAGGTGGCCAATGCTGCTGCCTGAGTTTGTACCTGCTCGCGGCGCTCGACTCCGTCGACGACAATCTGATTCTCGGCCATCACCGCTAGATAGTCGTCGGCCTTGGACAATTCAATCTCGGGCGAGCCAAAGGGCCGCAGGCCCCGCGTGACGCGCCCGCTTACGGCACCGGCATAGTCAAAGGTGACAACCTGTTCGCCAAGGAGGCCCACCAGCCAGCGCAGCGGGCGCGAGAAAGCGACGTTGGTCTGGTTCCAGCGCATGGTCTTTGGAAAGCGCAACCCGGCGACGATTTTGGGTAGCTCTTCGGCTAGCACGTCGGCGGTGGCGCGGCCCTCTTCAGTTCTGGTGGCAACGACATAGGCCCTGGCTCCCTCGGTCACCACACGCAGCGCCTCGACTGGCAGGCCCTGTTTTCGGGCAAAGCCGTCGGCAGCACGGGTCGGGTTGCCCTCTGCGTCAAAGGCTACCTTGGCGGGTGGACCCTGTACCTCCATCGTCCGGTCTGCCTGCTTGGGGGAGAGCTTGTGGATGAGCACCGCTTGTCGCCGCGGGGTGCCGACCACTTTGACTGTCTCGTAGCCCAACCGGGAATCCTCTAACATCTTGGGTACGGAGGATTCTAGCTGCTCCAAGGCCAGGCTCAGATCACCTGCGGGCAATTCCTCGGTCCCGATTTCAAGTAGGAAGGTAGCAAACTGGGAAACTGATAGCTCAGCAGATTGGGGAGGGAGAGCCGCCTGCGGTTCGGGTGCTGCGCTCTTTGTCTTGAGAAAGGGAAAACCCATTTCTTTTCGCTGCTCGACATAGAGGCGAGCGATCTGGCGGCTCAGATCGCGCATCCGGCGAAAGTAGGAAGCTCGCTCAGTAACGCCGATGGCCCCCCGCGAGTCCAGCACATTGAAGGTATGAGAGCAACGCAAAACATAGTCGTAAGCCGGGATGACCAATCCCTTCTCCATGCAGGACTTGGCCTCGGCTTCGTAGAGACTGTACATCTGGCCAAGGCGCTCGACGTCGGCCAGCTCAAAGTTGTAGATGCAATGCTCGATCTCGGGCCGCTTGTAGATGTCGCTGTAGGTATGTACGCCATCCCAGTCGATATCCCACACGGCGCGCACCTTTTGCAGATACATGACGATGCGCTCCAAGCCGTAGGTAAGCTCTACGGCTACGGGGTCCAGGTTCAAGCCACCGGCCTGCTGGAAATAGGTATACTGGCTGATCTCCTGGCCGTCGAGCCAGACTTCCCAGCCCAGACCCCAAGCGCCAAGGGCTGGGCTCTCCCAGTTGTCCTCCACGAATCGCACGTCGTGCTCACGCATGTCGATGCCAATGGCCTCCAGGCTGCCCAGATAGAGCTCCTGCGGATTGCCGGGATCGGGCTGGAGGATGACCTGATACTGGGTGAACAGTTGCATCCGGTTGGGATTCTCGGCGTAGCGACCGTCGGCGGGTCGGTAAGACGGCTCCACGTAGCCCACGTTCCATGGCTCGGGGCCAAGGACGCGCAGGGTGGTGGCCGGGTTACCGGTGCCAGCCCCCAGCTTCTCGCTGTAAGGCTGCCAGATCAGGCAGCCTTGGTCGGCCCAATAACGATCCAGGTGCATGATCACG
>JASFHU010000265.1:0-6219 GCA_050123055.1 Anaerolineae bacterium | reverse complement strand
TGCCCCCACGGCCAACTTACGCCACAATGCACTAATACCGCTTCAGAACCAGGCACGCATTCTGGTTTCCCATCCCAAACGAGTTCTTGAGCACCACGTCCACCTTGGCCGCCCGGGCCAGATTGGGCACATAGTCCAGATCACACTCCGGATCGGGATTGTCCAGGTTGATCGTCGGCGGCACCCGGTTGTCGCGGATGGCCAGCACACTGGCGATCATCTCCATCGCTCCCGCAGCTCCCAATCCATGACCCAGCATCGACTTG
Source organism: Anaerolineae bacterium (assembly GCA_050123055.1). Lineage (GTDB taxonomy): Bacteria > Chloroflexota > Anaerolineae > JAAYZQ01 > JAAYZQ01 > JASFHU01. Next base: position 5,953 of record JASFHU010000265.1, on the reverse strand, counting down.
TTCGCCGTGACCGGCACCTCATAGGCCCGTTCACCAAACACCGCCTTGATAGCATTGGTCTCCGCCACGTCACCCAGTGGCGTCGATGTGCCGTGGGCATTAATATGGTCGACCGCCTCTGGCCCCAACCCCGCGTCGGCCAGCGCGTGGCGAATGGCCTTGATGGGGCCGCGCGGATCCGGATTGGGAGCGATCACGTGGTAGCCATCCGAGTTGGCCGCATAGCCCACGATCTCAGCATAGATCCTTGCCCCGCGTTTCAGGGCATGCTCCAGACGCTCCAGCACAAAGATCGCCGCCCCCTCGCTCATGACGAAACCGTCTCGATCCACGTCAAAGGGACGGCTGGCGGCTGCTGGATCGTCGTTCCGGGTAGAGAGCGCGCGCATGACAGCAAAGCTGGCCACAGCCACCGGCGTCAGCGTCGCTTCGCTACCGCCACCAACAGCCACCTCAGCGCGCCCGCTGCGGATCACCTCTGCCGCGTCACCGATTGCCTGGGCACCCGCCGCACAGGCCGTGACCGTCGTGCTGCTGTAACCTCGAAAGCCAAAGCTGCGGGAGATCTGAAAAGCTGCCATATTGGGCGGCAGCGACAGCAAATGGTTGGGTGAGATACGCATCAGGCTCTTCGTACCCAGGCGCCGCAGTCCCCCCTCCACCTCGATCACCGTGCCGCCAACAGCAGTGCCGTTTACCACCGCCACCTGGTCCTTCTCTTCGCTGCTCAAAGACAGAGATGCATCCTCCAGCGCCATTTGTGTGGCGATGACCGCCATCTGGCTGAAGCGGGCCATCCGTCGTGCTTCCTTGGCTCCCAAGTAGGCCCGCGGATCAAACTCTTGCAGCTCACCCGCGATCTGGCAGGGGCACTCCTCCAATTCTGGAATGTGAGTCCGGATAATCCCCGAGCGGCCGGCAAGCAGGCCTTGCCAAGTATCCTCAGCCGTCAGTCCCACCGGCGTCAGTGCCCCCATCCCAGTAATCACCACCCGAGGCCGGTCCTGCCTCCCTATGACTTTACCCTGCATCGACATCTCTCCTTTGACTTTGCCCTGTCCTCTGATTGCCCAAAGTCTCCTGACCGAGGCACTCACCCCTGATTGCCGAAGGTCTCCCGACCGAGGCACTCCCGCTCGCTCTGATTGCCCAAAGCTCTCCCAACCGGGGCACTCACCCCTGATTGCCAAAGGTCTCCCGACCGAGGCACTCCCGCTCGCTCTGATTGCCCAAAGCTCTCCCAACCGGGGCACTCACCCCTGATTGCCAAAGGTCTCCCGACCGAGGCACTTCTCTAGGCTCAGCTAGGCCAATTGGTATAACACACTCGGCCGCGAAAAGTGGCGCCAGCCTCCCTACTTGCCCTTCGAGGCAGCCTGCTTGTAAACCCGGTCAAACTCCTCCTTGAACTGCGCCGCAAAGTCCCGATCGTGGATGAACAGGATATTCTCGTCGTTCGCCCTAACCTATCAGGCTCCCCGCCCGTGACCCTCTTGCCATACCCGTTCCCACTCGGGCAAGTCCTTGTCTTCCAACTGCTTCCGCAGCTCAAATACCTGGTCGCGCAGCAATGCTGCCTTTTCAAACTCCAGGTTGGCCGCGGCCTCCTTCATCTGTCCTTCCAGCTCGTCGATTAGGTACGTCACCTCCGCCTTGGGCAACTCACCCACACGGTACTCCACCCGCTCCTCAGCCACGGCCTTCACTCGATCGGTCAGGTCCCGCACCGCCTTGACGATACTCTGCGGCTCGATACCCTGCTCCTCATTGTGCTTTTGCTGAACGGCCCGGCGGCGGTTGGTCTCGTCGATAGCCCGCTGCATCGAATCGGTGATCTTGTCGGCGTACATGATCACCTTCCCGTCCACGTGCCGCGCCGCACGCCCGATGGTCTGGATCAGCGCCGTATCTGACCGCAGGAAACCTTCCTTGTCGGCATCAAGGATCGCGACCAGCGACACTTCCGGCAGGTCCAGCCCCTCGCGTAGCAGGTTGATGCCCACCACCACGTCGTACACACCCAACCGTAGGTCGCGCAGGATCTCCACTCGCTCCAGTGTATCTATCTCCGAGTGCAGATAGTGGACCTTTGTCCCCAGCTCCGCCAAATAGTCCGCCAGATCCTCCGCCATCCGCTTCGTCAGGGTCGTCACCAGCGCCCGCTCGCCCTTCTCTACCCGGTGCCGGATCTCGCCGATCAGATCATCGATCTGACCCTTGATCGGCTTGACAATCACCTCTGGGTCCACCAGTCCCGTCGGCCGGATGATCTGATCGACGATCTGGGCCGACACCTGGCGTTCGTAGGGTCCCGGTGTTGCCGACGTATAGATCACCTGGTGGCTCCGCTCCTCGAACTCGTGGAACTGTAGGGGGCGATTGTCCAGCGCCGATGGTAGCCGGAAACCGAACTCCACCAGCACCTCTTTGCGCGAGCGGTCGCCATTGTACATCCCCCGGATCTGGGGCACCATCATGTGGCTCTCGTCGAGGACCACCAAATAGTCGTCAGGGAAGTAATCGATCAGGGTCCACGGTGGGTCGCCCGGCTTGCGACGGGCCAAATGCCGTGAATAGTTCTCGATCCCCGAGCAGTAGCCGATCTCGCGCATCATCTCAATGTCGTACAACGTGCGTTGCTCTAGGCGCTGGGCTTCCAGCAGCTTGTCCTGCGCGTTCAGCTCTGCCAGTCGCTCCTCCAGCTCTGCCTCGATATGGGTGATCGCCTCCGTCATCGCCTCGGCCGTTGTGACAAAGTGCTTGGCTGGATAGATCTGGATAGCCTGCCGCTCGTCCAGGATTTCCCCAGTTAGCGGATCGACCTCGGTGATCCGATCCACCGTATCTCCCCAGAACTCCACGCGTACGGCGGTATCTCGGTAGGCCGGAAAGATGTCCACCGTGTCCCCACGCACCCGAAAAGTACCTCTCTGAAAGGCCACGTCATTCCGGTCATAGTGAATCGCTACCAGGTGGCGCAATACCGAATCCCTGCGCCGTGTCTCGCCCAGGCGCAGCTCTACCACCTCCCGCCCATACTCCTCTGGCGAACCGATGCTATAGATGGCCGACACACTGGCCACCAGGAGCACGTCACGCCGGGTCAGCAGCGCCTCCGTCGCCGCCAGTCGTAGCTTGTTGATCTCATCATTGATGTCGGCGTCCTTCTCAATGTAGGTATCCGAGCGCGGTAGGTAAGCCTCCGGTTGATAATAGTCATAGTAGGATACATAGTACTCGACAGCGTTATGCGGGAAGAACTCGCGGAACTCGGAGTAGAGCTGGGCAGCGAGGGTCTTGTTGTGAACCATCACCAGTGTCGGGCGCTGGACTCTCTCCACCACCTTGGCAACGGTATAGGTCTTGCCCGTCCCCGTAGCACCCAGCAGCGTCTGGTGCTCATAGCCCGCCTGCAGGCCTTCAACCAGAAGGTCGATCGCCTGCGGCTGGTCGCCGGTCGGCTGAAAATCCGATACAACCTCAAACTCGGGCATACCCTCCCTCCTAGAACGTCAGTTCGTCAGACGATTATACCCCGCCTTCCCCATTTTGTCCAACCATCCTCAACCCGAGATTGTACTCCCCCCACGTTCTATGGTAGAATAGAAAGGTATAAAGCTTATCATGCAAAGCGGCCTTCATAGCCGCCAAGTTCAAACGCTTGGCGCGGAGAACCGCTCCACAGCCATTGTAAGGAGGGCAAAGCAAATGGCACAGCAGGAAACCGGCCAGACAGTAGACAGACCGAACGAGGGTGTCCGCCTATACGTCCCTTCACAGCCCGGGATCACAGTCAACCCCCGTCTGGACAACTATGACTCCCAGGCAGGACAAAAAACAGGCTACTCCAGCCCTAGCACGACGTCCGACTTCACTGTGATCCGGGCGCTCGTCGACTTTGAGCTGCCTGCCAGCCCAAACGTCGAGACCTTCACCAAGCCTGCCAGGCTCACAGTTTGCTACAAGCAAAGCGACGCCAACGCGGCAGGGGGCGCAGACAAGCTAAAGCTGGGCGCTTGGGATGGGAAAAAGTGGAGGATCCTGCCCCGGAATCGCGCCGTTCCTAACCCCTTTCCGAGTCAGGACTTCGCCGGCGCCGTCGAGGTACTGCTGACCAGACCTTGGGCCGACCCGCCCGTGGCCTGGGGAGGCTAACCGGCCGCATCCAGATCGTTCGCGGCCTATCGACAATAGAAGAGTAGGTCGACTGCTGCCCTGTCTGCAGTCGGCCTACCGTTTTGCCTTACTTTGACAACTTGATGGTCGCGTCCGCCGGCAGGGCCAGGCCCGACGCCACCTCGATCGCCTTGATGATCCCCACCGGCACCGGACACGCTGTGTGGTAGCAATGCTTCGCGCCCAGTTTCAGCGTCTCAGGTCCTTGCCCTCGGTAACTGATCTCCTGGAAAGGCTCCACCTCTGTCAGCTCCTCGCCCAGCCGCTGGATCGCGTCACAGTCACTCTCGATCGAGACCAGGCACTTGGAACCCTCCATCCGCGTTTCCACCGTAGCTGCAAAACCACAGATACCCGAGTTGATCTCCGCTTTTGCCAATGCTCCCTCCCTTTCCTTCACACCACCGCAGTCTTTTCCGGGCAGCGAGTCTACCACACCTCGCCCTGGCTGTCAAAGGTGCCTTCCAGACTACGTGCTCACCTCTAGCGCCCCTTCCAATAGAGCCATGCCAGTTCCGCCAGCCCCCCCACCAGCACAGCCAGGGCAGCCACCATCACGCCAGTGAGATCAGAGATCAGTACCCCGACCGCTACTGTCACCGTCAGCGTCAAGACATTGACGGCCATCGCTGACCGGACCGCGCCAGTGCTTCCGCCCCGGATCAGCACCCCGCGCAGCAATGCCTGTGCCCCCATCAGAAGCGGATAGAGTGCCATCACCTGCACCGCCGGCCGGGCCAGCTCCTGCAACGCCGGTGATAGATTATAGATCCCCCCCATTACCACGCCGTAGAGAGGTGTAAAGGCCACTACGCCCAGCAGCAGAGTAAAGATCGCGCTCACGCTCAAAGCAAAGCCCCGCACCCGGCGATAGGCTGCTTCATCCGTTGCCATAGCCGTCGTGAATTGTTGCAGGCTCCAGGCCGGCCCCGCCACCAGGATCGTAAATCCCCAGCCCACCGGCCAGGCCGCCAGCGAGGCCCGCGCCATCTCGGCCGCGGCGATCCCTGCGTTCAACACAGGCCGTGTCACCTGCCGCAGGATCGACGTCACTGCCAGAGGCCGGTAGAAACGCCACAGCCGTCGCATCGTCAACTCCGACCCTCCGTCCCGACCGGATTTGGGTTGGTAGCTCGCCGACCTCAGGACGGAACCGGTGGCCCACGTGATCAGTACCGCCTCGACCGTGACACTGACATTCATCGCCAGGCCGGCCACCACCGCTCCTCCCGCCGGCACCAGCAGCAAGCCCAAATAGAGAGATCCCGCCAGCGTTGCCAGGCGCACACCGGTAGCCGCCGTGATCATCCCCGTTCGATTGGCCAGGATCAACACCCCTTGATGCGCCCGCCGCCAGGCAATGGGCAGCGGCCAGAACGACAGGATCTGCATCGTCGGCCGTGCCCTGGCCGCAACATCCGGCGGGATATTCATCAGATCCACCACGACAAGCCCGTAGAGAGGCGAGAGCGATATGAGCAGCCCAAGAGCCACCACCCCAAAGCCCAATATGAGGGTGAACTTGCGTATCACATCAAACGCAGCCCGGTCGGTAGAACGTGCCACCGATGCGTCCAGGAGCATGATAATGGGCGCCTCCACCATCAGCGCCAGGCTAAAGGCCACCCCGTACGCTGCCAGAGCCAGCTCCGGATCGGCCGTCCGGCCTAGCGCGATGTTTATGATCGACGGCTCCAATACCATCATCATGATACTGGCTGCCAGCGGCAGCCACAACGCCAACATCTGGCGGACCGTCGGCACGCCGGCTGCGGCT
>JASFHU010000264.1:0-6219 GCA_050123055.1 Anaerolineae bacterium | reverse complement strand
GCGGTCGGCCAGGTCCAGGCCGTCGGTCACGTGGCTGATGATGATCCGGGCGCTGGTGTAGGGGTCCAGCCGCTCGTGGGGGTTGACGTTGCCGACCCGGTTCTCGGTAAAGAAGTAGGGCCGCACAGTCTTGCCGATGTCGTGGTAGTAGGTGCCCACGCGGGCCAGCAGGCCGTCGGCGCCGATCCGCGTGCAGGCCTCCTCGGTCAGGTTGGCTACCAGCAGGCTATGGTGGTAGGTGCCGGGCGCTTTGAGCAACAGTTGGCGGAACAGGGGATGGGTGGGTCGCGAGAGCTCCATCAGTTGGAAGGGCGTGACCACGTCCAGCAGCGCGCTCAGGCCGAAAAAGGTGGCCAGCGCCAGGCTGGTCGACAGCCCGCCCGAGACCACACCGGTCAGGGCGTTGATGCTGACCTTGAGCAGGTCCTGGTTGGGCGCCAGGAGGCCAAAGAGAAAGATGATGGCCGCGTTGGTCAGGGCGACCGACAGGCCGGCCCGCAAGAAAGTCCTGAGGCGCTCGGCCTGGCCCAGGCTCAGGGCGCCCAGCACGCTGCCCACCAGCAGGTAGACCACGATCTCGAGAGAGCCGCTGGCGATAAAGCCGCCGACGAGGGTGACCATCACCCCCACCGCCATGCCCAGGGCCGGCCCAAAGAGGATGCTGAGGATCATCGACAGGGCGGGCAGCGGGTAGAGGTAGGGCACGACGGTGCCGCTGAGGGGCAGCATCAACTGGCCCAGGGCCACAAAGGCGGCGATCAGCAAAAAGGTGACGGTCGAGGCGCGTCCCCGGCGGAAGATGGCCGGCCGCAGGCGCAGGATGAGCATCTCCAGGAGCACGGTGACGACGATGACAAAGGCGATAGAACCGACAATGACTTGCCACTCGATCTCTTGCTGGCGCAGGCCAAAGACGTCCAACGCTTCGATATCCAGGGCACCGACCAGGGCGCCCTGGCGGACGATGGCCTCGCCGTTGCGGATGGTGACCATCACCGGCTCGGTGTTGTCCCGGGCCTGCTGCCGGGCCTCCTCGGTGCGGGCCGCGTTGTAGAAGGTATTGGCCGTCACCAGGCTGCGGGCGATGGCCTCGACGACGGCGGCCTGCTCGTCAGACATGCGGGTGCTGATAAAGGTGGGCAGGCGGCGGCGGACCTCGGCCACCTGGCTCTCCTTGATCTCGCCCTGCATGGCCCGGATCAGGACCCGCACCGTCTCGTCCCTGACCTCCTGCCACCCATCCTCGTCCAGGGCCAGGATCACGTCGATGACCTCGGGCGTCAGCTCCAGGTCGGGGATCTGGGCCAGCCAGCTTGCCTTCTCCTCCGTCGAGGCGTAGGGGTCCTCGCGGACAGTGCTCATATAGTCCAGGATCTGGCGCGCCTGGACCTCCTGCTGCCGGGCGACCGACGTATTCGGGGGGTCAAAGATATCCTGGATCGAGGTGGCCTGGGCATCCTGGGCCTGCTGGGTCTGGATCTGGCTTTCGTAGGTCAGGTCACGCGGCGCCAAGCGGGTGACAGGGCTGACGTCGCCAACGTCCAGGGTGACCTGGTTGGCGGGGAAGATCAGGTCGATGAGCAACACGCCGCTGATAAAGGCCGCAAGCAGCACGCCCAGGATCACGGCGCGCACCTTGCTGACCCGATCCAGCTTGCCCTGTTCCGCCGCCGGCGCATTACTCAGCATCTAAACCACCTGATAGTTCCAAAATGCGTCTGAATTCCCGGCCGCAGCGAGCGCCCTTCGACAAGCTCAGGATGCTCGCGCGAGGCTGCTTCGACAAACTCAGGGTGCGCTCGCGGAGGCTCCTTCGTCAAGCTCAGGATGCCTCCGCTCACTTGTTTGCCAAGGCATCGGGCAGCCAGGGTCAGCATCGAACGTTATTCAGCCAAAAGCTCGCGGACGATCTGGTTGGCCAACTTGCCGTCGCCGCGTCCCTTGAGGCGAGCCATGAGGGGTTTCATGACCTTGCCGATGTCCCGCGGGCCGCTGGCCCCCGTCTCGGCGATCACCTCGCGGGCCTCGGCCTCGATCTCGTCGCGGCCCATCTGCTGGGGCAGGTAGGTCTGCAGGACAGCCAGATCGGCTTCCTCTTCGGCCACCAGGTCCTCGCGCTCGCCGCGCCGGAACTCGTCGATCGACTCCTGGCGCTGTTTGGCCAGCCTGGCGATGAGGGCCAGGATGTCGTCGTCGTCCAGGCTGATACGCTGCCCGCTGGAATCCAGCTCTGTCTCCTTCTGTTTGATGGCCGCCAGGACGGAGCGGATGGCCTGCTTGCGGGTGTCGTCCTGCTGGCGCATGGCGTCCTTCAGATCGTCCATCAATTGCTCTCGAAGACCCATTGTGCTTCTCCTTTTGGTTATCGAATGGTGTAGGAAACCCGGTTTTTCCCTGGCTCGTTGGATCAACCTTCTCGAATCAAATCGCTTCCATGCCTGGGGGGGCGCGCTTTGGCACAAAAACCGGGTTTCTGGTTGCCGTAACCCAGGCCCGAGCTCCCGCCCATTGTAAGTTATTATAGTCGTCAAGGGATGGGAAGTCAAGTCCGGCACGCAGCCGCCGATGAGAACGGGGGCGTCGGTCAGGAGACCTTGCCCATCGGGGGTGGGCAGCCTCTTGTTCGGCAAGGTCTCCTGACCGCAGCCGACCGGGGCTCGGGCCGACCAGGGTCGGATTGAGACCACTCAGAGGTGGTCCTTGGGACCTTCGCCCATCGGGGGTGGGCAGCCTTTTGTTCGGCAAGGTGCCCAGGGATCACCCCCGAGTGGTCTCCTGACCGCAGCAGAGACCTTTGCCCATCCATAGACAGACCTGACAGGGCGAACCGGGGGTTCGTGGGAAGACCTGTCAGGTCGGTGGTTTCGCCCTTTCCTGGATCGGGCTTTGACATATCTATCGTTCTGGCTTACAATGGGTTGTCGGGCGCCCTGGGCCCCACATCGCTCCGGTTTGGCGTCCATAGACAAGAACTTGTGACGGAGGAAGTTGGATGACGATCTATACGAGTGACAAGCTGCGCAACGTGGTCCTTCTCGGCCACGGTGGCGCGGGCAAGACCTCGCTGGTCGAGGCGATGCTCTTTAATACAGGGGCGGTCAACCGCCTGGGCCGCGTGGACGATGGCACGTCGATCTCTGACTGGGACGACGAGGAGCGCCGGCGCAACATGTCGATCAACACCTCGCTGATCCCGTGCGAGTGGGAGCGCCACAAACTGAACATGATCGACACCCCCGGCTATATGGACTTTGTCGGCGAGGTGATCGGCGGCATCGGCGTGGCTGACGCAGCCGTGGTCGTGCTCGACTCGGGGGGTGGCGTAGAGGTGGGCACCGAGCAGGTGTGGCTCCACGCCGAGGAGCGGAAACTACCCCGGTTGGCCTATGTCAACAAGATGGAGCGAGAGAACATAGATTTTCAGCAGGTGGTGGACCAGCTCGCCGCCAAGTTCGACGTGGTGGCGGTGCCGATCCAGTTGCCGGTGGGCAGCCAGGCCGATTTCCAGGGCGTGGTCGATCTGCTGAAGCAAAAGGCATACCTGGGCGAAAAGGCGACCCCCAGCGACATCCCCGGCGACATGGCCGACGCCGTCGAAGAGGCGCGCATGGTGCTCGTCGAAGCCGCGGCCGAGGGCGAAGACGAGTTGATGGAAAAGTACTTTGAAGAGGAGATGCTGAGCAATGAGGAGATCGTGCGCGGTCTGAAGGCCCGGATCGCCCGGGGCGAAGTGGTGCCCGTGGCCTGCGGTTCAGCCGCGATGAACCTCGGCGTGCAGTCCCTGATGCGGGCCATCGTCGACATCCTGCCCTCGCCGGTGGATGCGGGTCCCTACGAAGCCACCAACCCGGCGACCAATGCTCCCGCGCAGCTCGCCTCCGATGCGGCCGCCGAGTTGGCCGTCCTGGTCTTCAAGACCGTAGCCGACCCCTACGTGGGCAAGCTTTCCTACTTTCGCGTCTATTCCGGCACGCTCGAGTCAGATTCGCGGGTCTACAACTACCGTTCTGGCAGCGAGGAGCGGATGGGCCAGCTCTACACCATCCGCGGTAAGGAGCAGTTGCCCATTGCCCGCATCCCGGCCGGCGACATTGGTGGCGTGGCCAGGTTGAGCGAAACCCAGACCGGCGACACCCTGTGCGACCGGGGCGTGCCCCTGAAGCTGACCCCGGCCACCTATCCCAACCCGCTCTACTCGGTGGCGGTCACGCCCAAGACCAAGGCCGATGCGGCCAAGATCAGCCCCACCCTCACCCGCCTAAACGAGCAGGACCCGACGCTGGCCTGGCGCCAGGATACCAGCACCCGCGAGACGATCCTGTCGGGGATGGGCGACACGCACATCAACGTCGCCATCAAGCGAATGGAAGAGATCTTTAGCCTGGGGCTGGATACGGCCGTGCCCCGCGTTCCCTACAAGGAGACGATCACCCGCGAGACCCGGGCGCAGTATCGCCACAAGAAACAGACGGGTGGGGCCGGGCAGTTTGCCGAGGTGCACATGCGCATCGAGCCGCTGGAGCGCGACGCGGGCTACGAGTTCGCCTGGGAGGTGGTGGGCATGAACGTGTCCAAGACCTTTGGCGGCTCCATCGACAAGGGGGTCAAGGCGGTCATGGAGCAGGGCGTCATCGCCGGCTATCCGGTGGTCGACGTGCTGGCGGCCGTGTACGACGGCAAAGAGCACCCGGTGGACTCGAAGGACATCGCCTTCCAGATCGCAGGCCGAGAGGTATTCAAGCTGGCGGTCAGGGACGCCGGTCCGGTGTTGCTGGAGCCGATCTACAAGTATACTATCACCGTGCCCGAGGAGTTCATGGGCGACGTGTTGAGCGACCTCAACACCCGCCGGGCCCAGGTACTGGGCATGGACCAGGTGGGAGACAACAGCGTGGTGACCGCCCTGGTGCCGCTGGCCGAGATGCAGCGCTACGTCAGCGATCTGCGGTCGATTACCCAGGGCCGGGGGGTCTTTGGCCTGGAATACGTTAACTACCAGCAGGTGCCTACCCACCTGGCGGAGCAGATCATCGCCGCGTCGCAGAGGGAGGCCGAAGAAAAGTAGGTCCCCTGCTCTTTGGAGGCATCCAGCGCCCACCCGGTCAGAATGAGTCGGGTGGGCGTTTTCGATCTCAGAGTGAACGATGGGCGAAGGTCTGCTGATGATGGGCGAGGTCTCACGACCGAAGCCCTCGGCCCGAGCCCTCCGGCAGCGGTCAGGAGACCTTGCCGAACAGCAGAGGTCTAGTCCTCGTGGATCTCGGGAGTGATATCAACCACGTCGTCGTCCTCGTCTTCCTCCTCCTCCAGGCCCGGACCCGCACCTGACGTCCGGCCCAGCAACTGGAAGAGCTTGCGGGCCATTTTTTGAGCCCCGCTGGCATCCTCGTCGTCCAGCCCCTCCTGGTAGTCGCCCAGGGCATCCAGGAACCTGCCCTTTTTGAGCTTGAGCTTACCCATCTGGCGGACCACGGCCTTTTCGTTGCCCTTTTCGCCCAGCTCTTGAAAGATGGCGATGGCCTTTTCATAAGCCTCGGCCGCCTTTTCTTCGTTGCCCTGCCGGGCGTACATCATGCCCAGGTTGCCCAGCACCTTGCCCTGGTTGGAGCGATCCCCGGTGGCCTCGCAGATGGCCTGCGCCTCGTCGAGGGCCTTCTGGGCACCCTCCCAATCCTCGAGCTCGGTGTGGATGGCGCCCATACTGCCCAGGGCTTCGGCCTCGCCGTTTAGGTCGCTCTCCCCGGCGAACAGCTTTCGGGCCTGCGCCAGCGCCTCTAGAGCCTCTTCATACTCGCCAGCGCGGTAGGCGTCGATACCGTCGTCAAACAGTCGTCTTGCCTCGTCTATCTGTGCCATAGAACCTCCTGCTCTCTTGTTTTCAGACTAGAGTGGAACAATCCATGATGGGCATAATGGAGGGATAGAGGGATGAATCTCGCGAATAAGCTGCCGAAGCTCCATGCTCTTACTCCATGCCTGTGACTTGCAGATCCAGCATTCTGTGCACCATTATAACACACTCACTGAACCGCAGCAAGCGTCCATCTGTACAAACGCCAGGCCACGGACCTGGGTGGGAATGAGGTCCTCACAGCGGGGATGGGGGCATCCCCTGTTTTGCACCGCCCCAATCGGCGAGTACGATCTCTAGGCGGCGGCTTGCTCGTCAGGAGGGCGCAGTGGCACGTTCAGGATCACCCGCGTGCCCGCGCCCGGCGA